>NZ_QKRU01000047.1:0-58545 GCF_003234055.1 Pseudomonas sp. 57B-090624 | reverse complement strand
CGAGGTTTGCTGGCGCTTCTGGTTTCGCCCCCCCCCCCCCGGGCGAGTCCCTTTTCCAATCGTTGAAAAGGAACCAAAAAACTTGCCCCTCCATACGGGTCTGGCTTCGCCAGACTCCCCTCGCTCCATCATCGTTCCAGGGGCACGCCGCGAAGGGCCGTCCCTGGCCCATCGCGGCTCTCGCGACATCCATGTCGCTCACCCCCCTACACGACGATTCACTCGGCCTCCTGGGAAGGGGCGTTTGGCGGCTGCTCCAACGTTCTTCGCTCGACTCCTCACATTGATGTGCGCACCAACTCGCGCGCACGTAGCAGCGGCTCTCGTAGGATGGCGTAGAGCGAAGCGAAACCCATGCGGTGGGTGCACAAGGACGTCCATCAATGTCATTCGCCCACTCTCCCCCGGCTGAAGCCCGGGCTACAGGTCGGTATCGATTCCAGCGGCATCCAGCATCCGCCGGTAGTACCCGGCAAGCTGCCTGCTGGCATCCCAGGCATCGGCGCGGCATTCCTCCAGGGCGATGTGGCTGCCAGCGCGGCAGCGGGTGCCCAGGCCGCACTCGCGATAGAAGGTGTTGACCACCTCCACCATGGCTTCGCGCTGGTTGCCCATGAGGATGGCGCCGTGGGCCAGCACCACGTGGCGACCATCGCTTTGCCGCCGACGCCAGCGCTGGGCGGTGCCCACCAGCTTGCGGCCCTGCAGGTTGACGTTGAAGCGGCCATCGCAGAAGGCGCCCTCCACCTCGCCCAGCCCCGGCTCCAGGCCCAGTTCGGCCAGCCAGTCGCACAGGGGCTGGCACAACCGCAGGTAGGCGGTCTCGATGCGCGTCAGCTCGTTCTCCTCGCGCGGCACCGCATAGGCGAGGGCGACGTTGAGCACCGCCGATGATTGCGGCACCGGCTCGCCCCCGGTGTCGCGCAGGGCGATGGGCCAGCCCTGCTCGAGGCAGGCATGCTGCGCCGTATCGAAAGCCGGCAGGCGGCTCATGCGCCGGGGCATGACCAGCGCCGCGTGCAGCGGTCGCCACAGCAGCAGGCCGCTGTCGTGCTGCCCGTCGTGGATCTTGTCCAGCAGCAGCCGCTCCGCGTCCAACCCTGCGCCCACCGTATGTCGCTGCATAGTCGCCATCGCCTCGAATGCCTGGAGGGAGCCGATGCTACGCCGGCCCCGGGCCCTTGCCCAGGCGAAAGCAGGCGCCTTTGATGCAAATAAATTGCATCGAACGAGCAATATTATTCATTGGCGGCATGCTTGGTGCCGCCCGTAGCATGCGCACCATCTCGCCGCCCGGCTCCGCCCCGTGCGGCAACGATCGCACCACCCTGCTCCTGTTCCATGCCCAGGGATGGCGACCTTCCCGCGCACGCAGTGGGACTCCTCCAGGGCCCCCAAGGGCCCTTTTTTATCGCTCCGAACGGCTCAGGCAACGAAGAGATCACCATGCACGACACCCCGGATGCCCTCTGGCAGCGCTGGCGCAAACGCCTGGCCCCCGCACCGCGCACCGCACAACCCGGTGAGTGGCTGCGCGCGGCGCTGGGCGCCTGCATGGGCCTGGCCCTGTGCTGCATGGCCTGTGGCCATGTCTTCGGCAGCGAGGTCGCACTGCGCCTCGCCGGCCCGCTCGGTGCCAGCTCGCTGCTGGTGTTCGCCGTCGCCTCCAGCCCCCTGGCACAACCCTGGTCGGTGGTGATGGGCAATCTGGTGGCGGCCCTGGTGGGCACGGCCGCCGGACTGTGGATCGACCACTCCGTGCTGGCCGCGACCCTGGGCCTGGCGCTTACCGTATTGACCATGTACGCCCTGCGTTGCCTGCACCCACCGGGCACCGCACTGGCCGTTGCGGTGGCCCTGGGCGGCCCGGCGTTCGAAGCCCAGGGTTTCGCCGTGGTCTGGCCGGTGCTGCTGGGGTCGTGCCTGCTGGTGGCCATGGCCCTGGCGTACAACCGCCTGACCCGCAGTGCCCTGAGCACCGCGACGAGCCAGGCCCGTGTCGGCCAGCACCTGACCGCCGACCCATTGCCCAGCGAGCGCGGCGTGTTTTCCGATGAAGACCTGGACCAGGCGCTGGAGGAGTTCGGCGAGTTCGTCGACATCACCCGCGACGACCTGGAGCGCCTGCTACGCCAGACCGAACGCAACGCATTGCGACGCAGCGTGGGCCAGGTGACGGCCGAGCAGATCATGTCCCGCGACCTGCTCACCGCGACCCCGCAAACCACCCGCGAACAGGCCTGGAAGCTGTTCGAGAAGCACCACATCAAGGCCCTGCCGGTGCTCGACGAGCAGAACCAACTGGTGGGCATCGTCACCCCCGGCGACCTGTTCCGCCACGCCCAGGACGAAACGCCCGGCTCGCTGTTCGGCCGCCTGCGCCACCGGCCCGCCCCGCGCCTGGGCGAGCTCATGACCCGCTCGGTGCGCTGCGTGAGGCGCGGGACCGATATCGGCGTGCTGGTGTCGTTGCTCTCCGACCAGGGCCTGCACTGCCTGCCGGTGCTGGGTGATGACGAGAAGCTGGTGGGCCTGGTGAGCCAGAGCGACCTGATCGGCGGGCTCTACCGCTACTGGCTCAAGGACCTCACTGCCCAGGCTCCGGCCCCCACGCTGAAGGTGGCGAGCTGAGGCTCACGCGGCGCAATCCATGGGATGGGCTTAAGCCCACCGTCCCGTCTGCTCTCGCCGCTTCAGCTTCCTTCGCCCGGTTCTGAGTCGATGTGCGCGGGGTGTGCCTGATGCACGGGGTTCGCTTCGCTCCAACCATCTACGAATTGAAGGTCACCAGCTGACGCCACGTAGCTCGGGCTTCAGCCCGGGAAGGTCCATGCCGGCCTCAGAGCGTGGCTTCCCAGCGCTGCGACCAGTCGATGTCCTCGCTCACCACCTCGCGCAGCACGGCGATGGCCTGCTGCAGCAGCGGCGTGTCCTTGTCGCGTGAATAGACCAGATAGGTCGGGTAGGTGAATTCCGGGGCGCGCTCCACGCGTTCCAGCTGGCCGCCGTCCAGATAGCTCTGCACCACGCGGGTACGGAAATACCCCGAACCGCCGTGGTGGAGGATGAACTGCAGTGCCAGCGGGCCCAGGTTCACCGTCACTGCGGCGCGGGCCTTGTCCGGCAGCGCGGCGTCGTGCTGCTGGCGGAAGGTCGGGCCCCAGTCCACCTGCACGTAGGGCTCGGGGTTGCTGGTGGAGCGGATCAGGATCAACTTCTCCTCCAGCAATTGCTCCACCTGCATGCCCGGCCAGTACTCGGGCTGGTAGACCAGCGCGGCATCCAGCAGGCCCAGCTCCAGCTGCTTCTGCAATTGCTGTCCGGGCGCGACCTCGACGCGTACCGCGTGGGAGGGAATACGTTCGCGCAGGCGGCTCATCCAGCCCAGCAGCAAGGGGTTGCTCAGGCTCTGTTCACCGCCGATGGCGAGCAGGTCGCGGTAGCCCTTGGGCAGCGGCAGGTCGCGCCGTGCGGCCTCCCAGGTCTGCACCAGTTGCGTGGCATGACCGACGAACACCTCGCCTTCGGCCGTCAGCCGCGCTCCGGCACGGTTGCGCACGAAGAGCTTGCAGCCCAGCTGGTTCTCCAGGTTCTGCACCCGCGCGGTGATCGCCGTCTGGGTCACGTGCAGGCGTTCGGCGGCGGCGACGAAGCTGCCGCTGCGGACGATTTCGAGGAAGGTGCGCGCCAGGTCGATGTCCAAGGTACTGACTCGTTGAGAAAGTTTGAGATTTTAGCAAGGGCCAGCCAACGATTCTCAGGTCGGAACCTGCTGAATAGCCACGAAGGCAAACTCCTCGGAACAAGCTTGCTGACGGGGCGACTATTCCTACAACCCACATGGATTGCGGACTCCATTCGACCTGGAAAGCCCTCGTTATCATTGCGCTCGCTCTGCTGAATGCGATCCAGCTCTCATTATCGAGACTGCAGCGCGATTCGGTTCTGGTTCCGACTCTCGAGGTCAACCTTTAATCCGGCGCGTGGAGCCAGGCGCCATCAAGGAGAGATAAATGAAGAAGTTCCTCACCACCAGCGCGGCCCTGGTCGGTTTTGGCCTGAGCAATCTGGCGCTCGCATTCGACGGCACCATCACCATCAAGGGCGAGGTTTCCAGCAGGACCTGTGATATCTCCACCCCTTCCCTCAACCAGACCGTGCAACTGCCGATCGTCTCCCAGAGCTCCCTCTTGGCAGGCCAGAATGCCGGCCTCACCCCGTTCGTGATCGCACTCTCCAACTGCACCCAGGGTTCCAAGGTGAAGGCGCACTTCGAGATAGGCCCGAACGTCGACCCCGCCACCGGTACCCTGAAGAACGAGCTCAGCGGCGCTGACGCCTCCAACGTCGCGGTGCAGCTGTTCAACAAGGAACAGGAGCCCATCAACCTCGCCACCGGCCAGAACAACCTCGAAGAGCTCAGCGGCGCAGGCGGCAACGCCTTCATTGGCCTTTTCGCGGCATACCACGCGCCGCGCGGCGCAGATGCCCTGCCTGGCCAGGTCAGCACCAGCATCACCTACACCATGAGCTACGAGTAAGCCCCTCGGCTCGCCCGGGACTCCCGGGCGAGTCACTCAGGCGACACCCCGCCACGACCTTTCACGCCACTCCACCTTCCCCACACCTTGCGACCGAGCTCTTACGCTCCTTCCTGCGCTTCGAAGCGCACCGCCTTGGCGCCATAGCGCCAGATCGCCTCGCCCAGCAGACGTGCGCTGCAGGAGTCACCCTCCAATGCGGCCTGCGCCGCATCGGCTGAGACCCACCGGCTGCGCTGGATCAACCAGCGGCCATCGGCGCTGGTTTCCAGGCTGGTGGAAAGCAGCCCCACCTGGGACTTGAGACAGGCCGCCAGGCGCACGCCCAGGTTCTCCACCAGAGCTGGCAGGCA
Organism: Pseudomonas sp. 57B-090624; assembly: GCF_003234055.1. NCBI lineage: Bacteria > Pseudomonadati > Pseudomonadota > Gammaproteobacteria > Pseudomonadales > Pseudomonadaceae > Pseudomonas > Pseudomonas sp. 57B-090624. The sequence goes on along the minus strand of NZ_QKRU01000047.1, from coordinate 53,651 downwards.
GGCCGGGTCGGCCGAGAAATGAATGGATGAAACGACGCCCTGCAATTGCTCGTTGGTCATGCCGAGACTCCTTCTACCGTTGTGCAATGCTGGCGGCGAGGGTAAAACCTCAACTTAACTTGAGGTCAATAGCGGAGGACGAGCATGCCAAAGGTGACGGCGAGCAACATCGGCAAGGCGCTGACAGTGGGCCAAGTGGCCGAGCGCAGCGGCGTGGCGGTGTCCACCCTGCACTTCTACGAAACCAAGGGGCTGATCACCAGCACCCGCAACGCCGGCAACCAGCGCCGCTACCCGCGCGAGGTGCTGCGCCGGGTGGCGGTGATCAAGGTAGCCCAGCGCCTGGGTATCCCGCTGGCCTCCATCCACGCCGCACTGATGACGCTGCCGGAAGGCCGCACGCCCACTGCCGCCGACTGGCATGCGCTGTCGGCGCGCTGGCAGGCCGAGCTGGACGAACGCATTCGCCGCCTCACCCAGTTGCGCGACCAGCTCGACGGCTGCATCGGTTGCGGCTGCCTGACCATGGAGGTCTGCCCCCTGCGCAACCCGGGTGACGAGCTCTCGGATCTCGGCAGCGGCCCGTTGCTGCTGGAGACCGATGACGCATCCGAGTGACCGATTATCGAACGGAATAACCGTTACCCGATTGCCCGCCCGATAGCCTCCGATTGATTAAAGTAACCAGTTAGTACATTTTTCCATTCCAGCCCCGCCCGCGTTCCCGGCTGGGCTCATGACAATGGAGAAATGCCCCTGATGTCCCCCACCCTGCTGGTCCTCAACGGCCCCAACCTGAACCTGCTCGGCACCCGCGAGCCCGCGACCTACGGTCACGAAACCCTCGCCGACATCGATCGGCTATGCCGCGAGACCGGTGCCGCGCTGGGCCTGGAAATCGAGTGCCGCCAGACCAACCACGAAGGCCAGCTGATCGACTGGATCCACCAGGCACGTGGCCGTTGCGCCGGTATCCTGATCAACCCCGGCGCCTGGACCCACACCTCCGTGGCCATCCGCGACGCCCTGGTCGCCAGCGAGCTGCCGGTGATCGAAGTGCACCTCTCCAACGTCCACAAGCGCGAAGCATTCCGCCAGCACTCTTTCGTCTCCGCCATCGCCGTCGGGGTGATCTGCGGCCTGGGCAGCGACGGCTACCGGGCCGGCGTGCAGCATTTCGGCAAGCTGTTGAAGGGTTGACGCCATGACCGCACACGCAAGCGTACTCGCCGGCCTGATCGGCTCCGGCATCCAGGCCTCGCGCACCCCCGCCCTGCACGAGCATGAAGGCGACGCCCAGGGCCTGCGCTACCTCTATCGGCTGATCGACCTCGACCCGCTCCGGCTCGACGTCAGCGCCCTGCCCCAGTTGCTGGAGGCCGCCGAGCGCACCGGCTTCACTGGGCTCAACATCACCTTTCCCTGCAAGCAGGCGGTCATCCCGCTGCTCGACGAGCTTTCCCCCGAGGCCGAGGGCATCGGGGCGGTGAACACCGTGGTGCTGCGCGACGGCCGTCGTGTCGGCCACAACACCGACTGCCTGGGTTTTGCCGAAGGCTTCCGCCGTGGGCTGGGCGATGTCGAACGCCGCCAGGTGGTGCAGATGGGGGCCGGGGGGGCCGGCGCTGCAGTGGCCCATGCCCTGCTCGCCGAGGGCGTCGGCCAGTTGCAGGTATTCGACGTCGACGCCGAGCGCGCCCAGGCCCTGGCGAGCAGCCTGGAGCGACGCTTCGGCGCCGGCCGCGCCCGCGCCGGTGACGACCTGCCCGGCGCGCTCGCGGATGCGGACGGCCTGGTCAACACCACGCCCATGGGCATGGCCAAGCTGCCGGGCACGCCGGTGCCCGCCGCACTGCTGCGCCCTGCGCTGTGGGTCGCCGAAATCGTCTACTTCCCGCTGGAGACCCAGCTGCTCAGGGACGCCCGGGCCCTCGGCTGTCGCACATTGGATGGCGGCACCATGGCGGTGTTCCAGGCTGTCAAGGCCTTCGAACTGTTCAGTGGCGCCAAGGCCGATGCCCAGCGCATGCTCGACCACTTCCGCAGCCTGGGTGCCTGATCAGGGTTCCAGGTCGAACAGCGCCTGGCCGCTTTCCATGTCGAAGGGCGCGGAAAAGTGGTCATGGACGATGCGCCACTGCCCGCCGATGCGCTGGTAGCCGCAGGTGACGCGCATCCAGCTGCGCTGTTCGACCCCGTCGGCGTTGGTGCCGCCACACAGGCAGAGGAAATGGGCGAAGCCGACATCACCGCCGGCGCGTATCGTCACGTGCTGCGGATCGAAGATCGAAGCGCCCTGGCACATCTCCATGCAATAGGCCCAATGCGCGCCATAGGCCTCACGGCCGACGAACTGCAGCCGCAGGATGGCGTCATAGGCCACCACCTCCTGGGCGTAGAAGCCGAGAATGCGCGCGACGTCCTTGCTGCGTACCGCCTCGGCCCAGTCGCCCAGCAGGGCATGCAGTTGCTCGACGGCCTGTTCGTTGCTGCTCATGGTGCTTCTCCTGTGCTCGTAGCCCGGGCCTCAGCCCCGGTTCCCGTGCCTGCCACGGGTGATTCCCGTCACGGCGCCAACTCCGCCAGGCGCCGTTCGATGAAGCGCCGCTCGGTGTCCTGGCGGGTCAGTCCCAGCGCCACCTGGTAGGCGGCCCGTGCCTCGGCGCGGCGCCCCAGGCGACGGTAGAGATCGGCGCGGGCCGAGTGCGCCAGCTGGTAATCACGCAGCTCCCCGCGTTCGAGAATGGCCTCGATCAGCGCCAGCCCGGCTTCCGGCCCCTGGTGCATGGCCACCGCCACCGCGCGGTTGAGTTCGATCACCGGTGAGCCGATGCCGCGCTGCAGCACGCCGTAGAGCGCGACGATCTGCGCCCAGTCGGTGGCCTCGGGCGTGGCGGCGCTGGCGTGCACGGCGGAAATGGCCGCCTGCAAGGTGTACATGCCGATACGCCGCGAGGCCAGGGCGCGCTCCACCAGGGCGCAACCCTCGTCGATCTGCTGGCGGTTCCACAGCGCACGGTCCTGGTCCTCCAGCAACACCAGCTCGCCATCGGCGCCGGTGCGGGCCTGGCGCCGCGAATCGTGCAGCAGCATCAGCGCCAGCAGCCCCATGACCTCCGAATCCGGCAGCAGCTCCAGCAGCAGGCGCCCCAGGCGGATGGCCTCGGCCGACAGGTCGGCGCGGGTCAGCGAATCCCCGGAGGTGGCCGAGTAACCCTCGTTGAACACCAGGTAGATGACTCGCAGCACGTTATCCAGCCGCTCCGGCAGCTCGGCCATGGCCGGCACCTGGTAGGGAATCCGCGCGTCGCGGATCTTCGCCTTGGCGCGGACGATGCGCTGGGCGATGGTCGAGGGCGTGGCGAGAAAGGCCCGGGCGATCTCCTCGGTCTTCAGGTCGCAGACCTCGCGCAGGGTCAGCGGCACCTGGGCGTCCGCCGGCAGCGCCGGGTGGCAGCAGGTGAAGATCAGGCGCAGGCGGTCGTCTTCCACGTCCTCGATCTCCCCGGGCTCGTCGCGCTCCAGCTCGATGATCAACTGCGCCTGGCGTGCATCGAAACGGGCACGCCGACGCAGCGCGTCGATGGCCTTGAAACGCCCGGCAGACACCAGCCAGGCGCGCGGGTTGGCCGGCACGCCGTCGACCGGCCACTGCTCCACGGCGGCGATGAAGGCGTCGTGCAACGCCTCCTCGGCCAGCTCGAAATCACCCAGCAGGCGGATCAACGTCGCCAGCACCCGGCGTGACTCCTCGCGGTAGACCGCCTCCACCCGCTGGCGGGCCTGCAACGCCGCCATCAGTCGCCCCCGGCCTTGGCTGAGCAGCAGTCATGCCGTGGCCCGGCGCCTTCATAGCGGTCATGGTGGCGCACCCAGTCCATGATCTCGTCCTCGTCACGGCCCTTAGGCAGCAAGTCGAGCACGTTGTAGGTGCCCACCAGCATGTCCAGCCCGCGCGCATAGGTGGAATAGGTGTGGAACACCTCCCCCGACGGCAGGCGGAAGAACACGCTGAGGCCGGGCATTTCCTCCCCGGGGTCGCGGCTGGTGTCGTAGTTGTAGCGCGCGGTGCCGGCGGCGATCGCCTCGGGCGTGGCGGCGACGCCGAAGTCGGCGTTGAAATCACAGCCGTGGGAAGACACCCACTTGAACTGCCAGCCCATGCGCCGCTTGAAGCCCTGGAACTCCTGCCAGGGCGCGCGGGAAACGGCCACCAGGCTGACGTCGTGATGGGCCAGGTGCAGGTTGGCGCCGTCGAAATGATCGGCGAGGAAGGAACAGCCATCGCACCCCTCCTTCCACCCCGGGCCGAACATGAAGTGGTAGACCACCAGGGTGCTGCGGCCGGCGAACAGTTGATCGAGCGTCTCCTGTCCCGTGGGGCCTTCGAAGCGGTAGGCGTCGCTCACCCGCTCCCAGGGCAGCTCGCGGCGCGCGGCGCTGAGCTCGTCACGCAGGCGGGTGAAGGCCTTCTCCTTGCGCAGCAGTTCCTTGCGGGCCACCAGCCACTGCTCGTGGTCGACGACGGGATGCGATTCGATCTTCATCGGGGGTTCCTCCTGGTTCAGAGCCTGGGCAGTTCCTTGATCGGGCGGATCTCGATGCAGCCCAGGCGGGCCGGCGGGATCTTCGCGGCGATCTGGATGGCCTCGTTGAGGTCCTTGGCATCGATCAGGTAGAAGCCGCCCAGTTGCTCGCGGGTCTCGGCGAAGGGGCCGTCGGTGATCGACAGCTTGTCGCCCTGCAGGCGCAACGTGGTGGCGGTCTGAGTGGACTGCAGCGCCTCGGCGGCGATGTACTGGCCGCTGCGTTGCAGGCGCTGCTCGTAGTCCATGCAGTGGCCGACGATGGATTCGAACTGCTCGGCGGGCATGGAATCGAGCACGGCCTCGTCGAAATAGATCAGGCACAGGTACTTCATCGTTCGCTCCTTGTTGATGGGCTTGCATCCCTAGTCGAACGGGGGACGACCGGATCGACAGGCCGGAAGAAAAAAGTCGTCCAAGCATAGACAGGGATGATCCACCCACCCTCGCCCGCGCCTTCGAACGATTGGTGCTAAGCCGCACACGCCCTATAACGCCCCGCCTGCGCGGGCCGGCCGGGCAGGCTATGCGAAGGGTTCGCGACGACGCGACTCGGCCCGCTGCAGCGTGGCGCTCGGCGTCTCGCCGAACAGCTTGCGGTACTCCACCGAGAACCGCCCGAGGTGGCCGAAGCCCCACCCCATGGCGATCACCGAGATGTTGCGGGCGGAGCGGTCTTCCAGGATCTCCTGGCGCACCGCGCCGAGGCGGTGCTTCTTCAGGTAGGCCATGGGCGATGCGCCGTAGTACTTGCGAAAGGCTTCGAACAGCTTGAAACGCGACACACCGGCGGCGCTTTCCACATCCTCCAGGCGCAACGCCTCGCGGGCGTGGCTGTGGATGTAATCGCGTGCTCGCACCAGGTAGTGCGGGACCTTGAGCCCCAGCACCTGGCGCAGCTCCTCGGAGTAGTTGCTCGGCTGGGCCAGGATCAGCCCCTTGAGCAACGCGCTCTCCAGGTCACGGCTGAACAGCGGCTGGCCGTAGAGCCCGCCATGCTCCATCTCGTCGAGGATATGCCGGGCCATGCGCCACCAGGAGGCGGCGGCACCCTCCACCGCATCCATCAGCGGCTCGAAACGCAACGGCTCCTCCACCGGCCGTTGCAGCATGCCCTCCAGCACTTCGCGCATCGCGGCACGGGTGATCACCACCTGCAGCTTGCGGCAGTCGCCGGTGATGCTCAGCTCCTGGCTGCGATTGGGCGCGACGATCACCGCCTGGTCGCGGTCCGAGCGCAGCAGCGCCCCGTCGCAGCGCAACTCCTGCTCACCGCACAGGGGCAGGCTCAGGCTGTAGCTGTTGAAGCCCTCGACATCGGCCACGGCCACCGTCACGTCGGTGCCGTATTCGATGATGCCGAGGGTGGTGGACATCGACCGCAGCACGTTGCCGCTGTGGTGGAAGCGGATCCGGTTGGGGCGGCTGGCATCGAGCTGGTGCGGCCCGCAGATGCCCGCCATCCAGGAGCGGGCACCAGCCAGGTCGAAACGATCGGCACGGAGATCACGGAAATGCGATTCGGGCGGGTTCATCACGGGCACTCTCAAGGCTGTTGTTCCGCGCGCTCTGCCGGCGCGTCGTCGTCCGGGGACGCAAGCACCATGCCACGCATGCCCGGCAAAGCCCACCCGCTCGCTATCCGGACAGCATTCGCCAACTTTGCGGACAGCCACCGGCACGCGCAGCTGCCCGCCACGCCCCGCGCGATCCGGAGGCCGCCCCACGCTGGGTAGCGACTACCCAACGGGTGTTACGCCACCCGGAATAAACGGATCGCCTTCCTCGACAAAGCGGATAGACCGGCCGGCGCGGCGCTCCGTTAAATGAGCCGACCGATTCGCCCGATGTGACAGGTACAGGTGCATGAACAACGACAAGAGCGTCACGCAGTGGAAAGACTTCATCAGCGGCTGCCTGGACTTCCGTCCGGCCGAGGGCGTGTTCCGCATCGCCCGGGAGATGTTCACCGAGCCGCAGCTCTTCGACCTGGAGATGGAACTGATCTTCGAGAAGAACTGGATCTACGCCTGCCACGAGAGCGAGATCGCCAACCCCAACGACTTCATCACCCTGCGCGCCGGCCGCCAGCCGATGATCGTCACCCGTGACGCCAGCGGCCAGTTGCATGCGCTGATCAACGCCTGCCAGCACCGGGGCGCCACCCTCACCCGCGTCGGCCGGGGCAACCAGTCCACCTTCACCTGCCCCTTCCATGCCTGGTGCTACAAGAACGACGGCCGCCTTGTGAAGGTGAAGGCGCCGGGCGAATACCCCGAGGATTTCGACAAGGCCACGCGCGGCCTGAAGAAGGCGCGCATCGCCAGCTACAAGGGTTTCGTCTTCATCAGCCTGGATGTCGGGGCCAGCGATTCCCTGGAGGACTTCCTCGGCGACGCCCGGGTGTTCCTCGACATGATGGTCGCGCAGTCCCCCACCGGGGAGCTGGAGGTGCTGCCGGGCCGTTCCACCTACAGCTACGACGGCAACTGGAAGCTGCAGAACGAGAACGGCCTGGACGGCTATCACGTCAGCACCGTGCACTACAACTACGTGGCCACGGTGCAGCACCGCCAGCAGGTCAACGCCGACCGCGGTGATACCGGCGGCACCCTCGACTACAGCAAGCTGGGCGCTGGCGACGCCGCCACCGACGATGGCTGGTTCTCCTTCGAGAACGGCCACAGCGTGCTGTTCAGCGACATGCCCAACCCGACGGTGCGCCCCGGCTACGCCACGGTGATGCCGCGCCTGGTGGCGGAGTACGGCCAGGCCCGCGCGGAGTGGATGATGCACCGCCTGCGCAACCTGAACCTCTACCCCAGCCTGTTCTTCATGGACCAGATCAGCTCGCAGCTGCGCATCGTGCGCCCGGTAGCCTGGAACCGCACCGAGGTCATCAGCCAGTGCATCGGCGTGAAGGGCGAGTCCGACGCCGACCGCGAAAGCCGCATCCGCCAGTTCGAGGACTTCTTCAACGTCTCGGGCATGGGCACGCCGGACGACCTGGTGGAATTCCGCGAGGCCCAGCGCGGCTTCGAGGCCCGCCTGGAGCGCTGGAGCGACATCTCCCGGGGCCATGATCGCTGGGTCCGCGGCGCCACACCGCACAGCGAGACCCTCGGCATCGCCCCGGTGCTCACCGGCACCGAATTCACCCATGAAGGCCTCTACGTCAACCAGCACGGCAACTGGCAGCGCTTCCTGCTCCAGGGGCTGGAGCGCAAGGCCCTGGCACTCAAGGAGGTGCAGGCATGAGCCCGCAGCTGCAGTACCGCATCGAGCAGTTCCTCTATCGCAAGTGCGAGCTGTGCGACGCCCAGGACTGGGACGCCTACCTCGACCTGTTCAGCGAGGACAGCGAATTCCACCTGCCGCAATGGGACAGCGAGCACAGCTACACCACCGATCCCCGCCGGGGCATGTCGCTGATCTACTACGCCAGCCGCGCGGGGCTGGAAGACCGGGTGTTCCGCATCCGCACCGGCAAGGCGGCCTCCACCATCCCCATGCCGCGCACCCTGCACGGCATCGGCAACCTGCGCATCGCCGAACGCGAGGACGGGCAGCTGGAAGTCAGGGCCAACTGGCACACGCTGTTCCACCGCCTGGGCCGGAGCGAGCAGTTCTTCGGCCACGCCACCTACCACCTGCGGGCCGAGGGCGACAGCTGGAAGATCACCCGCAAGCACGTGGTGCTGCTCAACGACACCATCAATTCGGTGCTGGATTTCTATCACCTCTGAGCCAACGGAAGCCGCAGCATGAACCACAAGGTCGCCATCAGCTTCGCCGACGGCAAAACCCATTTCTTCCCCATCAAGGGCGGCGAACTGCTCCTCGACGCCGCCCTGCGCAACGGCATCAACATCCCGCTGGACTGCCGCGAAGGCGTCTGCGGCACCTGCATGGGCCGCTGCGAATCCGGCCAATACAGCCTCGACTACGTCGACGAGGAAGCGCTCTCGCCCAGCGACCTGCAACAGCGCAAGGTGCTCGCCTGCCAGACCCGCGTGCGCTCCGACGCCGCCTTCTACTTCGATTTCGACTCCACGCTGTGCAGCGCCAGCGGCACCCGCGCGGTGCAGGCCTGGGTCAGCGAGGTGGAGTTGCTTTCCGCCAGCACCGCCCTGCTCCACCTGGAGGCTGGCGGCGACAGCCCGCTGGATTTCCTTCCCGGCCAGTACGCCCGGCTGCAGGTACCGGGCACCGAGGCGCATCGCGCCTATTCGTTCGCCAACCGGCCGAATGCGCAGAACCGCCTGCTGTTCCTCATCCGCCTGCTGCCCGGCGGTGTGATGAGCGACTACCTGAGGGAGCGCTGCCAGGCCGGGGATGAAATCCGCCTCGAGGCGCCGCTGGGCGCCTTCTACCTGCGCCAGGTCGAACGGCCCCTGGTGCTGGTGGCCGGCGGCACCGGGCTCTCCGCCTTCCTCGGCATGCTCGACGAGCTCGCCGAACGCGGCTGCGACCAGCCGGTGCGGCTCTATCACGGTGTGCGCCAGCCGGCCGACCTCTGCGAGCTGGCACGCATCAGGGGCTACGCCGAACGCATCCCGGGCTTCACCTTCATCCCGGTGGTCAGCGACGCCGCGCCGGGCTGGGACGGCAAGCGCGGCTACGTGAGCGAGCACCTGGACCCTGAACACCTGCGCGCGGCCCCGTTCGACATGTACCTGTGCGGCCCGCCGCCCATGATCGAGTCGATGAAGGCCTGGCTCCAGGAAAACGCCCTCGATGGCAACCCGCTGTACCTGGAGAAATTCACCGAAAGCGGCACCTGATTGATCCCGCCATCGGCGGCAGAGCCATCGAGTGGCCCCTCCTTCGCTGGGGGTGACGGTGCAAACGCGAACCTCCACCCCACCCCGTCATCCCCGCACGCGCGCGGGCCCACTAAAAATGAAGCCCCGCATCAGCGGGGCTTCCTTGCTCTACCAGCGGCGCGGGCCACCCCCGTGCCAGTGGCGCGGCGGGCCGTAATAGGGGCCGGGACCGTAGTAGACGGGCTGGGCGACCACCGGCGGGTAGTACACGGGCTGCGCCGGGTAGTAGTACACCGGCGGCGGAGGGGGCGGCGGTGCGTAGACCACCGGGGGTGGCGCCACGTACACGGGCGCGGGTTGTACATACACCGGGGCCGGGCGGGACGCGACGATGGCACCGCCGACGACGGCCCCGACCACCGCCCCGATCACTGCGGGGCCGGCATCATGCCCGTGGGCCGAAGCCTGGCCGGCCAGGGCGGCGGCTCCCAGCAGCAGGGCAACCTGGGGCAAACGACGAAACATGACTCCTCCTGCGCCCGGCTAGGGAATGGACCGGGACGCAAGATCAGACAACGGCGCGAAATCACGGATCACCGCCGCTGGGTAAAGGTTGTGTAAGGACGACGAATGGCAGGCTCAGGGCCCGCCGCAAGCGCCTGCGCCCACGCCATGTCGCCCGTGGCCGAGCCCTCGCGCAGCGACCCGAGCGCCTGCTCCAGGTGCGCCCCCCGGATCGCCCCGGCGGAGGCGACGAAGGCCAGGGCGTCCTCGCGGGCACGCCCCAGCTGCAACTGCTTCTCGTCGCTGCTGAGGTCGGTGGAGGCGATGACGCTGATCATCGGCGAGACCATCGTCATGGAGAACGCGGCCTCGAAGGCATTGGGCGGCTCCTTGCCGGTGGACGGCGGCTCGGCCGCGCAGACGGTCGAGACCAGCAACGCCGGCAGCAGGGTCCTGGGCGACATGGGCTTCCCTCCTCGGCCCCTCTGGCGGGGCGATGGCCGAGCCTGCACCGGCGGCCGCTGTCGCGTAAAGAGCCCGCGCGCCGCTCAGGCCGAGCGCCAGGCACGGGTCAGCGCGCCGTCGCGTCCGGTCAGCGGATCGGCCACCGGCGTCGGCACCTGGGCGATGCGCCGTACCGATGCCAGGTAGCGATCGGTGCCCGCTCGCTGGATGTCATAGGCCTCCTGCCCACGCGGATAGGCCCCCACCACCAGGAAGTCCTCGCTGGCCTCCAGGCAGCAGTGCCCGGTGCCTGCCGGCAACACCAGCACGTCACCGGCGCGCACCCTGACCTCCCGGCCGTTTTCGCCACCGAGCATCAGCCGCGCGCTGCCGGCGGCGACACCCAAGGCTTCATGGGCACTGGCGTGGTAGTGGTGGTAGTCGAACACCCCGTCGCGCCACAGAGGTGCCCAGCGATGGGCGGCGAAGCGCTTCTCGAAGGCTTCGGCACGGTCCACTTGCCCCGGCAGGGCGGCACGATAGAGCAGGACGGGGAAGCGGCTGTTGGGCGTGCGTCCATCGCCCTCGAAGAACAGCAGCTCGGGCTCGGCGTGTCCCACCCGGGCGGCGACGTAGGCGCGCCGTGCAGGCTCGGTGGCGAAGCGGGTCAGGCTGGCTGGCATCTCTCGGTCCTCCGACTCGGTGTATCTGAGCGTTGGAAAAACCGTCGGCGCCGGTGGTTCCCTCGAACCGACCGGGCGGTCACGCCCGAGGGGGGCGTCACGGCACGCGCGCGAGGGTGGCCCGCACCGGTGAGCCGTCCGCAATCGTGGGCTGCAGCACGCTTCATCCATCTTCTTGTCGCACCAAATGGCGCCGCTGCGTTCCTATTGCCGGAGCGGGTTTCCGCTGGCCGCGACGGATGCCCGAAACGCCAGTAGACTCCGCCGCTTCGTGCTCCGTTTACCCGTGCGCCTTGCTAGTGTTGGGCACTTTTTCGTGGTCGAAAACCGAACCGCTCGTCAACGAGCCATCCGACAGGGAGATACCAATGTCCACCGCCGTTCTAGCCGATCTGCTCAAGCAAAACGAAAAGACCATCCTCGACGACTGGATGGCTGCCCAACGCGCCGCCGGTATCCGCAGCGACCTGATCGACGACCGCACCGTGCAGGAGAACTCCCGTGAGCTGCTCCGCGCCCTGCTAGCGGGCATCACCGAAGGCGGCGAGGACTTCACGGCGCCGGCCTGGAAGAACGCCCGCACCCTGCTCGAGCGCCTGTCCGTGGCGCAGAGCCGCCAGGGCTTCACCCCGATCGAGACGGCCACCTTCGTGCTGTCCCTCAAGGAGCCGCTGTTCCAGCTGATCCAGCGTGGCAACGACAACGCCATCGAGCTGGTCTGGTCGGCCAGCCGCCTGATCGACAAACTCGGCCTCTACAGCATGCAGGCCTACGTGGCCGGCCGCGAGACGGTGATCCGCGAGCAGCAGGAAAGCATGCTGGAGCTGTCCACCCCGGTGGTGCAGCTGTGGAAGGGCGTGCTGGCCATCCCGCTGATCGGCTCGCTGGACAGCAACCGCACCCAGATCGTGATGGAGGCGCTGCTGCAGAAGATCGTCGAGACCGAGTCCGACATCGCCATCATCGACATCACCGGCGTCCCCACCGTGGACACCATGGTCGCCCAGCACCTGCTCAAGACCATCACCGCCGCCAAGCTGATGGGCGCCAAGTGCATCATCAGCGGCATCCGCCCGCAGATCGCCGCCACCATCGTGCACCTGGGCGTGGAGCTGGGCGACGTGCTGACCAAGGCATCCCTGGCCGACGCCTTCCAGCTCGCGCTCAAGGAGCTGAACGTCCGCCTGGTCAGCGGCGCACGCTGAGGAGATCGCACAGATGGTGGACAGAATCCCGATCCTGAAGATGGGCAAGTACCTGCTGCTGACCATCCAGGTGGACATGCACGACCAGCTCGCCCTGGACCTCCAGGAAGACCTCACCGAGCAGATCGTGCGGCACAAGGCCAAGGGCGTGCTGATCGACATCTCCTCCCTGGAGATCGTCGACTCCTTCATCGGCCGCATGCTTTCCCACATCGCCAACGTCTCCCGCATCCTCGACGCCAAGGTCATAGTCGTCGGCATGCAGCCTGCCGTGGCCATTACCCTGGTGGAACTGGGGCTCTCGCTGGAGGGCATCGCGACCGCCCTCAACGTCGAGAAAGGCATGCGCTGGCTGGAAAGCACAGTCGCCGACGATGACCTGACCCTGGAGCACGAGCGTGACGAAGACAGAGACGCTTCCGCTGAAGCAGGAGACTGACATCGTCGTCATTCGCCAGCGCGTGCGCAAAGCGGCCGAGGAAGCCAGGCTCGGCCTGGTCTCGCAGACCAAGGTGGTGACGGCGGCCAGCGAGATCGCCCGTAACGCCCTGATCTACGGCGGCGGCGGTGAATGCGTGATCGAGAGCTGCCTGCGCGATGGCCGCGCGGCGGTGCGCCTGTGCATCAGCGACCAGGGGCCCGGCATCGCCGACCTGGAACGCGCCATGGTGGACGGCTACACCTCGGGCGGCGGTCTCGGTCTGGGCCTCAGCGGCGCACGCCGCCTGGTCGACCAGTTCGCGATCGACAGCCAGCCAGGCCAGGGCACCCGGGTGGAGCTGTGGAAATGGAAGTGAACGTCGAACACTGCCACCTGGTGCTGCCCGTCACCGACCTGGCCCATGTGGACGCGGCCAGGCGCAGCATCATCCGCCATGCCAGCCAGCGCAGCGCGGACGAGAACCTGCTCGGCCGCCTCACGGTGGTGGTGCAGGAGATGGGCCGCAACCTGGTGATCCATGGCGGAGGCGGCGAGCTGCTGCTCAGTTGCGACGACCAGCGCCTGGACGTCATCGCGGTGGACCGTGGGCCGGGCATGGGCAACGTCGCCCAGTGCCTGAGCGACCACTACTCCACCACCGGCACCATGGGCGCCGGGCTCGGCGCCATCCAGCGCATGTCCGACGGCTTCGACCTGTTCTCCCAGCCCGGGCAGGGCAGCGTGGTACAGGCGCGCTTCCACCTCGCCCCGCCCCCGCCCGGCAACGGTATGGTGGCGGGCGCCGTGTGCACGCCCTACCCCGGCGAGCAGATCGGCGGGGACGCCTGGGCGATCCGCGGCAACCGCGTGCTGGTCTGCGACGGCCTCGGCCATGGCCACGCCGCCAACGTGGCCAGCCAGAAGGCCCGCCAGGTCTTCCTCGAACACAACCTGCAACTGCCCCTGCAGACGCTGATGGAGCAGCTGCACCGCGCCCTGATGTCGACGCGCGGCGGCGCGGCGGCCATCGCCGAAGTACAGCCGGAACAGCGCCAGGTGCAGTTCTGCGGCATCGGCAACGTCGCCGGCACCCTGCTGACCGACAAGGGCCGCAGCATGGTGTCGAGCAATGGAACGGTCGGATACCGCATCGGTCGTATCCATACATTCAGTTATCCCTGGGACGACAGTTCAATCATGATCCTGGCCTCGGACGGCATCAGCACGAAGATCGACTACAACGCCTATCCAGGACTGCGCGCACGCCACCCTGGCGTGATCGCCGCGCTCATCCACCGTGACCACCGGCGGCTCAACGACGATGCAACCGTGGTGGTGGTCAAGCGTGAGCACTAAGCGCCGCATCACCAGCATCAGCATCCTCGAGGAAGTCGACGTGGTCAGCTGCCGCCAGGGCGCCAAGCAGATCGCCGCCTGGCTCGGCCTCTCGCCACTGGAGCAGATCCGCCTGGCCACCTCGGTCTCGGAGCTCGCCCGCAACGTCTACCAGTACGCCGGCAGCGGCGTCTTCCACTTCGACCTGCGCTGCGACGCGCGCGGCCTGGTCACCGGCATCTGCTTCGATGCCGTTGACCAAGGCAGCGGCATCGCCGAGATCGCGCAGATCCTCGATGGCAGCTACATCTCGCCCACCGGCATGGGTGTCGGCCTGCGCGGCGCACAGCGGCTGATGGACGAGTTCGATATCGACACCGGCTCCCAGGGCACGCGCATCAGCGCCTGCAAGACGGTCTATCCGCCGCGCCCGCTGCCCAGCGAACAGTCGATCCAGCAGATCCGCCGCCAGCTGCAGAGCGAAGGGGCGGCCGACCCCTACGTGGAACTGCAGGTGCGTGGCTCCGAACTGCTGCTCACCAGCGCCGAGCTGCAGAGCAAGCAGAAGGAACTCGAAGCCACCAACCAGGAACTGGAGAACACCAACAAGGGCGTGGTGGCGCTCTACTCGGAGCTGGAGAAGGCGTCCTCCGAACTGAAGGACGCCAGCGAGGCGCGAAGCCGCTTCTTCTCCAACATGACCCACGAGTTCCGCACCCCGATCAACATCATCGAGAACATCTCCAAGCTGCTGCTCAGCGGCGTCGACGGGGCGCTCAACACCGAGCAGAACAAGCAGGTGCGCTTCATCGCCGATGCGGCGTCCGATCTCTCCGGGCTGGTCAACGAACTGCTCGACCTCGCGGAGGCCGAGTCCGGGCGCATGGAAGTGCTTGCCGAACGCTTCGAGCTCAGCGGGTTCCTCGAGCAGTTGCGCCAGTTCACCGGGGCCCTGGCCATGCGCTACCCGCAGCTGGGCTGGACGATCCACGAACCGGCCTTCGACCTGCCCCTGGAGACGGACCGCAACCGCCTGTTCCAGATCATGCGCAACCTGATCACCAACGCCTTCAAGTACACCCGCGAAGGCAGCGTCAGCGTGCGCTGCTTCCAGCCGGACGAGCACACCCTGGAGTTCGTCGTCGAGGACACCGGCGTCGGCATCTCCGTGGAGAACCAGGCGCGCATCTTCGAGGAGTTCGCCCGCATCCGCGCGCCCGGCCTGCAGGTCCACGGCAACGGCCTGGGCCTGCCGCTGGCGTTGCGCCTGGCCAACCTGCTCAAGGGCGATATCAGCCTCAGCAGCGAACCCGGGCGCGGCAGCCGCTTCCATGTCCAGGTGGCGCGCGAGTACAACCAGCGGCAACCGGCGCTGATCAGCCTCGCCGGCACCACCATCCTGGTGATCGACGACAGCGCGGCCGACCGCTACCTGATCAACCACCTGCTGCAACCCTTCGAGCCGGTGATCATCGAGGCGGACTGCGCCAGCGCCAGCATCGACAAGCTGCACGCGGTGCGCCCGGACATCATCATCCTCGACCTCGACCTGCCCGACATCTCCGGCGAGGACCTGCTGGAAAGCATGGACTGGAGCATGCATGCCCGGGTGCTGGTCAACACCGCCAAGCAGATGGCCGACGGAGAACGCGCGCGCCTCGGCAGCCGGTGCCAGGCGATCCTCGACAAGTCCCAACCCAACCATGCCGAAACCCTGCTGCATCACGTGCAGCGCCTGGCGGGGAGATACCACGATGCGAAATAGACGGATCCTGATCATCGACGACATGGATGCCAACCGTTACGTCTTGCGCAAGATCCTCGCCAGCGAACCCGGCTACGAAGTGCTGGAGGCCGCCAATGGCAGCGACGGCCTGACGAGCCTGGAAAGCGGCGTGGACCTGGTGATACTCGACATCAACCTGCCGGACATGAGCGGCTTCGAGCTGATCCAGAAGGCCGAGCAGCGGCTCGGCCACGACAAGCTGCCGGCGATCATCAACATCTCCGCCACCTTCATGAGCGGCAAGGACAAGGCGATGGGGCTGAACACCGGTGCCCGCGCCTACCTCACCCACCCGATCAACCCCGACGAGATGCTGGCGACCATCTCCAGCCTGATGAGATCGGACAGCAAGCTCGAAGACGTCGAGAAGCAGCGCGAGGTGGCCCAGGCGCAAAGCGAGAACCTGCGTGCCGAGAAGATCATGCTCGAACGCTTCATGCGCTCCTTCAGCCATGACCTGCGTTCGCCCCTGGCCGCCGCCGTCATGGTCGCGGGGCTGATGCAGAAGAACCCGGCACGACGCACCGAGGAGATGATCACCCTGCTGGAGGAAAACCTGCGACGCATCGACAAGATGGTCGCCAACATCCTCGACATCTCCCACGTCAGCATGGGCGGCGGCATCCGCCTGATCGGCGAGCAGATGCCCCTGGCCCCCTTGCTGGAGGAAGCCGTGGCCAACCTGCGCCTGCAGGTGGACAACCCGCTCGACCTCCAGGCAGAGGGCACGGACCAGATGGTGTTCTGGGACAAGCTGGCCTTCCTGCGCATCTTCGACAACCTGGTGCTCAATGCCGCCAAACACGGCGAGGCGGGCACCACCATCGAGGTGTCACAGCGCATGGAGAACGATAGGGTCATGTTCTGCGTCAGCAACCGCGGCGCCTTCCCCGAGGAGGTGCTGGTCAACCTCGCCACGCCCTACTTCATCTCCACCCGGAGCGACACCAAGAGCTGGGGCCTGGGCCTGCCCATCGTCAAGGCGCTCTGCGAAAGCTACGGCGGCAGCGTGGCGTTCACCAACCAGGAGGGACGCGCCGAAGTCCACCTGAGTCTGCCGGCCGCCCTGGTGGCCACGCCCTGACGCGCACAGGCCCGTGCCAGGTGGGCCTGCCAGCTTTCACACAGGTGATGGGGACCGCTCCTACTTCCCATCATTCTTGAGCCCTTACAAAACCGCTCGCTAGAGTCCAGACGGCATGCCCCGCCGGGGCAGCACAACCGCCGCGAGGACCTTGCCATGCCTGATGCCCGCCATTTCCCCCGACCGCACTTCGACGTGCTCATGCGCGATGCCCGCGCGCCAGAGCTGCCCGACAGCCACCTTCGGCGCCTGGACCAGGCGCGCCCCCAGGAGATCCCACCCATGGAAGATTCGCTGAAGTTCCCCACGCTCGAGGACTTCCCCGAGGAGATCCTCGACATCCGCCCCGACTCACCGGCGCAGGCCTGCCAAGCCCTGGGCGACTACCGCCTGGTACAGGCCACCCACCTGGTCCAGCGCATCCGCGAAACGCTCGACGAGCATGACCCCGACACCAGCGGCGAACGGGCGCAGTACCAGGAACAACTGCTGTCCGGCCTCGAAGCGCTGCTGCTGGATGCCTACCTGATGTTCAGCCGCGCCCGGCAGGGCGACGAGCCGCCGCGCAAGACGCCACTCGGCAGCGCCGAGACCCGCGCCACCTACCGCTGACCTCCGGGAGGCCGCACGGCCTCCCCCCTTCCCTACAGGCTCCGCGCGATGACCAGGCGCTGCACGTCGCTGGTGCCTTCGTAGATCTGGCACACGCGCACGTCGCGGTAGATGCGCTCCACCGGGAAGTCCTTCAGGTAGCCATAGCCGCCCAGCGCCTGGATCGCCGCCGAGCAGACCTTCTCCGCCATTTCCGAGGCGAACAGCTTGGCCATCGAGGCCTCGGTCAGGCAGGGCAGCCCCGCCTCCCGCAGGGCAGCGGCGTGATGCACCATCTGCCGCGCCACGGCGATCTGCGTCGCCATGTCCGCCAGGCGGAAGGCCACCGCCTGGTGCTCGATGATCGGCTTGCCGAAGGTCCTGCGCTCATGGCTGTAGTCCCGCGCCGCCTCGAAGGCCGCACGGGCCATGCCCACCGATTGCGCGGCAATGCCGATGCGCCCGCCTTCCAGGTTGGCCAGGGCGATGCGGTAGCCCTCGCCCTCCGCGCCCAGGCGCAGCCCGACGGGGATGCGCACCCCGTCGAGCTGGATCTGGCAGGTGTCGGAGGCGTGCTGGCCGAGCTTCTCCTCCACCCGCAGCACCTGGTAGCCCGGGGTGTCGGTGGGCACGATGAACGCGCTGATGCCCTTCTTGCCGGCGGCCGGGTCGGTCACCGCGAAGACGATCACCATCCCCGCGTGGCTGCCCGAGGTGATGAACTGCTTGGCACCGTCCAGCACGTAGTGGTCGCCCTCGCGGCGCGCGCGGGTGCGCAGGTCGCTGGCGTCCGAGCCGGCCTGCGGCTCGGTGAGGGCGAAGGCGCCGATCATCGAGCCTTCCGCCAGCGGCCGCAGGAAGCGGCGCTTCTGCTCCTCGTCGCCGAACTTGAGGATCGGCATGCAGCCCACCGAATTGTGCACGCTCATGATCGTGGAACAGGCACCATCGCCGGCGGCGATCTCCTCCAGGGCCATGGCGTAGGCGAGGTGCCCGGTGGCTGCGCCGCCCCACGCCTCCGGCACCAGCATGCCGAGAAAGCCCAGCTGGGCCATCTCGCGCAATGCCTCGGCCGGGAAGCGGTGCTCGCGGTCCCAGTCGGCGGCGAAGGGTTTCAGCCGCTCCTGGGCGAACTGGCGGGCGACATCGCGTATCTGCAGGTCTTGTTCGGACGGGATCATCGTTCTCTCCTTCAGTCCATGCGCTCGATGGCCACGGCCGTGGCTTCGCCGCCGCCGATGCACACCGAGGCGATGCCGCGCTTCAGGCCGTACTGGCCGAGGGCGCCGAGCAGGGTCACCAGCACCCGCGCACCGGACGCGCCGATGGGATGGCCGAGCGCGCAGGCGCCACCGTGCACATTGAGCCGTTCGTGGGCGATGCCCAGGTCGCGCATGGCCACCATCGGCACCACGGCGAAGGCTTCGTTGATCTCGAACAGATCCACCTGTTCCAGGTTCCAGCCGGTGCGAGCCAGCAGGCGCTGGATCGAGCCCACCGGCGCGGTGGTGAACAGCCCGGGCGCCTGGGCGAAGGAGGCGTGCCCGGCGATGCGCGCCAGGGGCGTCAGGCCGCGTTTCTCCGCCTCCGACAGGCGCATCAGCAGCAGTGCCGCGGCGCCATCGGAAATGGAGCTGGAGTTGGCGGCGGTGACGCTGCCGCCCTCGCGGAATGCCGGCTTCAAGGTGGGAATCTTGTCCAGCCGCGCCTTCGGCGGCTGCTCGTCGCCGACGACCTCGCGCACCTCGCGGCCCGAGCGGGCCTGCACCGCCACCGTCTCGACGCTAAAACGGCCTTCGGCCAGGGCCTTCTGCGCACGGGTCAGGGATTCGATGGCGAAGGCGTCCTGCTGCTCGCGGGTGAAGCCGTAGGCCTGGGCGCAATCCTCGGCGAAGGTGCCCATCAGGCGGCCCTTGTCGTAGGCATCCTCCAGGCCGTCGAGGAACATGTGGTCGAGCACCTTGCCATGGCCCATGCGGTAGCCGGTGCGTGCGCGCTCCAGCAGGTAGGGCGCGTTGGACATGCTCTCCATGCCGCCCGCGACTACCACAGCGGCACTGCCGGCCGCCAGCAGGTCGTGGCCGAGCATCGCCGCCTTCATGCCCGAGCCGCACATCTTGTTCACCGTCGAGCACACCACGCCCTGGGGCAGCCCGGCGCCGAGCGCCGCCTGGCGCGCCGGTGCCTGGCCCTGGCCGGCCTGCAGCACGCAGCCCATCAGCACCTCGTCCACGGCCTCGGCGGCCACGCCGGCACGCGCCAGGGTGGCGGCGATGGCGGCGGCGCCCAGTTCGGCGGCGGTCATCTCGCGCAGGTCGCCGAGGAAGCCGCCCATGGGGGTACGAGCGGCACCGACGATGACGATGGGGTCGATCTTCGCGTTCATGACGTTCTCCTCATTTCGCGGCCATGCGCAGCGCGCCATCCAGGCGGATGACCTCGCCGTTGAGCATGGTGTTGCCGATGATGTGGGCCACCAGCGCGGCGTATTCGCCCGGGCGCCCGAGGCGCGGCGGGAACGGTACGTCGGCGGCCAGGGAATCGCGCACCTCCTGGGGCATGCCGGCCATCATCGGCGTCTCGAAGATGCCGGGGGCGATGCACATCACGCGGATGCCCGAGCGCGCCAGGTCCCGCGCTAGCGGCAGGGTCATGGCGGCGACGCCGCCCTTGGAGGCGGCATAGGCGGCCTGGCCCATCTGCCCGTCGAAGGCCGCCACCGAGGCGGTATTGATCAGCACGCCGCGCTCGCCCTGCTCGTCCGGCTCGTTGCCGGCCATGGCCTCGGCCACCAGGCGCAGCATGTTGAAGCTGCCGATCAGGTTGACTTCCACCACCCGGCGGAAGCTGTCCAGGCCATGCACGCCCTTGCGCCCCAGCACCTTCTCGGCGGGGGCGATGCCGGCGCAGTTGATGAGCCCGTGCACCGCGCCGAAGGCCTCGACGGCAGCAGCGACGGCAGCACGGGCCTCGTCCTCGCGGGTGATGTCGGCGCGCAGGAAGCGGGCGTTGTCGCCCAGCTCGGCCGCGCGGGCGGCGCCGGCCTCGGCATTGATGTCCACCAGCACCACCCGGGCGCCTTGCGCCAGCAGGGCCTGGGCGGTGGCGAGGCCAAGGCCGGAGCCGCCGCCGGTGATCAGGAAGGTTCTGTTTTCTATGTGCACGTCGGTCGCTCCTGGGTCATGGGTGGGCGGCACGCGCCTGGGCGCTGGCGATCTCCTGGTTGCGCAGGAGAAAACGCTGGATCTTGCCGCTGGGTGTCTTGGGCAGTTCCGCGACGAATTCGATCTCGCGCGGGTAGGCATGGGCGGACAGCCGCTTGCGCACGTGTTGTTGCAGCGCATCGGCCAGGGAAGCGTCCCCGGCGTGGCCGGGCTTGAGCACCACGAAGGCCTTGACCAGCTCGGTGCGCTCCGGGCACGGCTTGCCGATCACCGCGGCCTCGACCACCGCCGGGTGCTCGATCAGCGCGCTTTCCACGTCGAAGGGGCCGACCCGGTAGCCGGAGGTGGTGATCACATCGTCCGAGCGGCCGACGAAGGCGATGCTGCCATCGGCGCTCAGCTCCACGGTGTCGCCACTCAGGTAGTAGTCGCCGACGAAGGCCCTGGTAGTACCGCCCAGGTAACCGGGGAACCAGAACAGCGGCGAGCGGGCGCGGTCGATGGCGAGGATGCCCGGCTGCCCCGCCGGCAGTTCGCGCTGGGCGTCGTCCAGCACCACCACGCGGTGCCCGGGCACGGCGAAGCCGGCGGCGCCGATGCGCACCGGGTGCGCCAGCTCGTGGTGATTGCACAGCACCATGCCCAGCTCGGTCTGGCCGTAATGGTCGTGGATGGGGGCGCCCAGGCCCTCGGCGAACCAGCGGATCACCTCCGGGGTCAGGGGCTCGCCGGCACTGCTCACCGCGCGCAGCCGGCCCTTGAGCTCCGGCTCCACCTCCTCCTTCGCCGCCAGCAGCAGGCGGAAGGCGGTGGGCGAGCCGGCCAGGTTGGTGATGCCCAGCTCGCGGATGATCCGGCAGGTGCTCTCGACGCTGAAGCCGCCCTCGAAGAAGGTGGTGGCGTGGCCCATGGCCAACGGCCCGGTCACGGCGTAGTAGAGGCCATAGGCCCAGCCGGGGTCGGCCAGGTTCCAGAAACGGTCGTCCTCGCGCAGGCCCACCGCGTCGCGCATGTAGCCGACGAAGGCGAGGATGGCCCGCAGCGGCACCTGCAGGGCCTTGGGCAGCCCGGTGGTGCCGGAGGTGCACATCAGCAGGAAGGGGTCTTCGGCGCGGCGCATGACCGGCTCGAAGTCAGTGTCCTGGCGTTCGAGGGCCTTCCAGAAGGCGCAACCGCCCTCCTCCACGGCACCGACGGTGAGGATCGCCGGCACCTGCGCCACTTCGTCCAGCTTGGCGCGGTTGGCGGTGTCCACCACCACCAGGCGCGACTGGCCGCATTGCAGGCGGTGCTCGATGGCCTTGGGCCCGAAGGCGGTGAACAGCGGCTGGTAGACGGCGCCGACGCGCCAGGTGCCGAGGATGGTGACCAGCAGCTCCGGGGTACGCGGCAGCAGGCCGGAGACGCAATCCCCCGGGCCGATGCCCCGTTCGCGCAGGTGGTGGGCGAAGCGGGCGCTGGCTTCCTTCAGGCGGGCGAAGGTCCAGTCCTCGCGACGGCCGTCACGGCCTTCCCAGACCAGTGCCACGCGCCCCGGTTCGGCGTGGCGGTCACAGCATTCGATACAGGCGTTGAGGGCCTCCGGCGTGCCCGCCAGGGTGGCGGCGAACGCCTCGGCCAGGTCGAACCGGCGTGCAGCCTCGTGGTAGTCGCGCATGGACGGTGACTCCGCTTCGTTCTTGTAGTGGGCGGAATCTTCGGACCGGCCTTGCCCGCCGGCAATGTCGAATGGCGCCAACCTGGGCGAGCGATTTTGACAACGGCCACTGGCCAGCTCAGGTCGGCGGCGGGCCCGGGTGCATCAGCTCGCGGTACTGCCCCGGCGTGGTGCCGGTCCATTTGCGGAAGGCCTTGTAGAAGGCGCTGGCGTCGGCGAAGCCCAGCTCGAAGGCCAGTTCGGCGAAGTTGCCCTCGCCGCTGTCCAGCCTGGCGATGGCCAGGTCACGGCGGACCTGGTCCTTGAGCGCCTGGTAGGACTGGTCCTCCAGCGCCAGCTTGCGGCGCAGGGTCGAAGGCGCCATGTAGAAGTGGCTGGACAGCGCCTCCAGGTCCGGCCAGCGCTCGGGGCGCAGGCTGCGCAGGTAGGCGCGGATGCGCGCCGCCAGGCTCTGCGGGTCGCGGTAGCGCACCAGGATGTTGGCCGGCGCGCCACCGAGGAAGCGCTTGAGCTCGCGCTCGCTGCGGCGCATAGGCAGCTCCAGGCAATCGGCATTGAACAGCAGGCGCGTGCGCGGCCGGGCGAAGCGCAGGTTGTCGCTGAACATCACCCGGTAGTCCTCGATGTACTCGGGCGCCGGGCAACGCAGGTCGATGGCGAGGATGGCAATGCGCCGCCCGGCCAGCCAGCAGGCCAGGCCGTGGACGATCATCCACAGGGTGAAGTAGGCGAAGGCGCGCTG
This sequence comes from Pseudomonas sp. 57B-090624, assembly GCF_003234055.1. Taxonomy (NCBI): domain Bacteria; kingdom Pseudomonadati; phylum Pseudomonadota; class Gammaproteobacteria; order Pseudomonadales; family Pseudomonadaceae; genus Pseudomonas; species Pseudomonas sp. 57B-090624. The sequence goes on along the minus strand of NZ_QKRU01000047.1, from coordinate 30,683 downwards.
GGCCTCGCCCGGCCCCTCCTCCAGCACGATCTCCGCCATCCCGCCCTGGCGCACCAGGCGCGGCGAGAGGCCGTCGAACACCAGGCCGAGGAAGCCGAGAATGCCTTCCAGCGCATCCCCCAGGCAGGCCTCCTTCAAGGCCGCGCGGGCCATGAAGGCGAAGCTGCCGGACTTCATGCGCCTCGGGTTCATGCCGAAGAATTCATCGTCCATGCATTCGGCCAGGCGCAGCCAGAGACGCGCGTACTGCTGCGTGGAGACCCGCCCATAAGGCCGCTCCAGCGCCTCGGCGGCGATCCCGGCGTGCAGCAGCAGCGGCTGCGCGTCGAGGCCACGGGCACGCAGCTCCTGCAAAGCCTCGCGGACCAGCTGGACGGAAATGGTGCCTTTCTCGACGACGGTGCCTGTCATGGTTGCCTGGCGCGTGCAGTGGGGGGCCGATTGTAGAGCGATCACGCCGGGACGCGCAGCCCGGATGTAGCACAGCTGCAGCCCGGGAGCACTGCCCCCACCCGAGCCCCCGCATCCGTGCAAACGCGGTTCCCGCTACAGGTGCTCCAGCACATTCAGCACCCGCCCCGCCGGGTCGCGCACGAAGAAGCGTCGCACGCCCCAGGGCTCGTCGGTCAGCGGGTGGACGATCTCAGCCGCCAACGCCAGGGCACGTCGATGAGCCTCTGCCACGTCGTCCACCTCGACGGACAGGTCCGGCACCGGCGTACCCGAGCCGCCTTCGCTGGCCAGGCTCAATTGCGGGCGCATGCGCACCGCCTCCGGGGACGCCAGGGTGAGGATCCAGCCATGGTCCATCACCAGGTCGAGGCCCAGCAGGCGGCGATAGAAGTCCGCCAGCGCGGCGGGATCGGGGGTGGCGAAGTTGGCCACCAGGCGTAGCACGTTCATGGCAGTGGGCTCCTTGTCCGGGACCGCAGCAGGATAGCCGCCCGCCGGGCGGGGGCCAGGATTTTCGCGCCCCGCGCAGGCACCGCGCCAACCGGACACAGGGCCGCTCCGTGACAGCGGCGGCCCGCACCCCCTATCCTTGCGCCCTCTGCCGCTCCGTCGGATCTTTCGCAAGTCAGCCCAAGGAAACTCCCATGCCCCATGAAGGCAGCTCGTTGCAGGTCGCCGTGGTCTTCCTGCTCGCCGCCGTCCTTGCCGTGCCTCTGGCCAAGCGCCTGCAACTGGGTGCCGTGCTCGGCTACCTGCTGGCCGGCGTGCTGATCGGCCCCTCCGTCCTGCGCCTGGTCAGCGACCCGCAGAGCGTCAGCCACCTGTCCGAGCTGGGCGTGGTGCTGCTGCTGTTCATCATCGGCCTGGAGCTCTCGCCCCGGCGCCTCTGGGTCATGCGCCGCTCGGTGTTCGGCGTCGGCCTGGCCCAGGTGCTGCTCACCGGCGCGCTGATCGCCGGCATCGCCTACCTGGCCGTCGCCAGCACCTGGCAGAGCGCCGTGGTGCTCGGCCTGGGCCTGGCGCTGTCCTCCACCGCCTTCGGCCTGCAGATCCTCGCCGAACGCAAGGAGCTGACCAGCCCCCACGGCCGCCTGGCCTTCGCCATCCTGCTGTTCCAGGACATCGCGGCCATCCCGCTGATCGCCCTGATCCCGCTGCTCAGCGGTGCCACTGCCGCCCGCGACGACGACGGCCAGCTGGCCCACCTCGCCGAAGTGGTCGGCAGCATCGGCCTGGTGGTCATCGGTGGCCGCTTCCTGCTGCGCCCGGTGTTCCGCGTGGTGGCGCGCACCGGCTTGCAGGAGGTGTCCACCGCCACTGCGCTGCTGGTGGTGATCGGCACCGCCTGGCTGATGGAGCTGGCCGGCGTATCCATGGCCCTCGGTGCCTTCCTCGCCGGCCTGCTGCTGGCGGACTCGGAATACCGCCACGAGCTGGAAGCCCAGATCGAGCCGTTCAAGGGCCTGCTGCTGGGGCTGTTCTTCATCAGCGTGGGCATGAGTGCCGACCTCAGCCTGCTGCTGGGCCAGCCGCTGCTGGTGCTGGGCCTCACGGCGCTGCTGATCGCCCTCAAGTTCCCGGTGCTCTACCTGCTCGGCCGCAGCGCCGGCGGGCTCACCCGGCATAGCGCGCTGCGCCTGGGTGTGGTCCTGGCCGCCGGGGGTGAATTCGCCTTCGTGGTGTTCAAGATGGCCCGCGACCAGGGCCTGTTCGAGGCCCGCCTGCACGGTTTCCTGGTGCTGGCCATCACCCTGTCCATGGCGCTGACGCCGCTGCTGATCCTGGCCATCAACCGCCTGGCCAGGGCCCGGCCAGCGCCGGTGAACGTACCGCCGGAGTACGAGCGGATCGACAGCGACTCGCCTCGGGTGGTGATCGCCGGCACCGGCCGCATGGGCCAGATCGTCGCCCGTGTGCTGCGCGCCCAGCGCGTGCCGTTCCTGGCCCTGGACACCTCGGTGGAGACCATCGAGCTGTCCCGCAGCCTGGGCCGCATGCCGATCTTCTATGGCGATCCGCTGCGCCCGGAGATCCTCCGCGCGGCCAAGGTCGACAAGGCCGAGTTCTTCATCATCGCCACCGACGACCCGGTGACCAACCTGAAGACCACCGAGCTGGTGCGCCGCCTCTATCCGCACCTCAAGGTCATCTCCCGCGCCCGTGACCGCCAGCACGTGCACCAGTTGCTCGACCTCGGCGCCCAGCCGGTGCGCGAAACCTTCCACTCCAGCCTGGAGATGAGCCGCCAGGTGCTGCTCGGCATGGGCCTGGACGAGGAACAGGCCAACGCGCGCATCCGCCGCTTCCAGCGCCACGACGAGGAGGTGCTGGCCGCCCAGCACAAGGTGCATGGCGATGCCGCCGCCATGATGCAGACCGCCCGCGAGGCACGCGCCGAGCTGGAAACCCTGTTCGACACCGACCGCATCGAGGACCAGGGCGTCAAGTGAGCGCCCGGCCGCTCAGTCTTCCGGCTGGGCGGCCTTCCAGGCGCTGATCTGCTCCAGGCTGGCGGTCACCCCGCCGCACACCACCACCATCACCCGCTCGAAGCCCCGCAACGCCTCGTCCCCCGCATAGGCCAGGGCCAGCGCCGCGCCACAGGCCGGCTCGACGAGAAGGCGCTGGTCCTCGAGGAAGCGCTCGCAGGCCTGCAGCGCTGCGCGGTCGCTGACCACCCGGGCCCGCACCGGGTGGCTGCGCCCCAGTTCGAAGGCACGCTCGCACACCTGCCTGGCGCCGAGGGAAGTGGCCACGCTGTCGATGCGCTCCAGCTCGATACGCCGGCCGGCCTCCAGCGCCCCGGCGAAGGACGCCGCGCCCGCGGTTTCGGCGGTGATCACCGGCACCGTGCCCCAGCCGTTGCGCTGCAAGCCTTCCACCACGCCGCTGAACAGCCCGCCGCCGCCCACCGAGAGCAGCACCGCGTCGGGGCGCCAGCCGCTGGCGGCCACCTCGTCCACCAGGGTCGCGTGGCCTTGCCACAGCAGCGGGTCATCGAAGGGGTGGATGAAGGCGTCCGCCTCGCCCAGCATCGATTGCGCCAGGGCATTGGCCTCGTGCCAGGCCTTGCCGTGGACGATCACCTCGGCGCCCTCCTGGCGGATCAGCGCCCTGGCCCGTCCGGTGGTGGTTTCCGGCACCACCACCGTCACCGGGATCGACAGGCAACGGCCGGCGAACGCCACGGCGATGCCCGCGTTGCCGCCGGAGGACGAGATGAAGCGCCGCGTGCCCCGACGCGCATGGAACTCGCAGGCGGCGCCGATGCCACGCAGCTTGAACGAGCCCGCCGGCTGCAGGGCCTCCAGCTTCAGCCACACCTCGGTGCCGGCGGCCAGGCTCAGGGGGCGGGAATGGATCAGCGGGGTCTGGATATGCAGGGGCATGGGAGGCTCGCGCGGCGTGTGTGGGGGCGACAGCCTCGCCCGCCGGCGACCGGGGCGTCTTGTACGTTCTTGCAGCGCGCCGGCACGTCAAATTCCTTGAGCAACCCATCCGCGTAACGGTCTACCTTCCTGACCCCCTAAGGAAGCGCCATGCAGAAGACGCCCGATCACACCCACCTCGCCGGCCTGAAGATGGCCAGAGCCCTCATCGACACGGCTGCGCCGCAAGACCTCGCCCAGCGGCTCGACGAGGCCATCGCCCGGGCCCGCGAGGCCGGTCCGGGCGAAGGCGACGGCATCTTCGAACTGGAGCGCATCGCACGGCAACTGGAAGCCGGCGGTGCCATCGACCCGCCGCCGATGTTCTCCGGCCGCCTGGACGCACCGCTGCGCCAGGGCACTTCCCTCGCGCTGATGCTGATCCATCGGCGCCTGGCCAAGCTGCGCGAACCCCCGCCCGGGGCCTGAAGCCGGCGGCGCTCGCAGCCGTCCGTCCGCTCGCGGCCACCCGGGGCTGGCGCAAGGCACCGCCCATCTATCCTTAGGGCGTTGCGACAGGGAGTGATCATCGACAGGAGGTTGCCATGCGCTGTCCCTCGCAGTTGCCGAACGAAGCCGAACGCCTGCGTGCCCTCGCCGACTACGGCCTCGACGACGAACGCGTGGTCTCCAGCCTCGACCCGGTGGTGCGTATCGCCGCACGGATGTTCGACATGCCGCTGGCCGCGGTGAACATGATCGGCAGCGACCACGTGTTCTTCGCCGCCAGCACCGGTGTCGGCAAGGTCGACATGCGCCGCGACGTGTCCTTCTGCGCCCACGCCATCACCCAGGACCAGGTGATGGTGGTGCCCGACGCCAGCCACGACGAGCGCTTCCACGACAACCCGCTGGTGGTCGGCCCCACCCACCTGCGTTTCTACGCCGGGGTGCCGCTGCTCTCCGCCGAGGGCCTGCCGCTGGGCGCGCTGTGCGTCATCGACGACCAGCCCCACCCGGACTTCTCGGACGACGACCGCGAGCGTCTGCGAGAGCTCGCGCGCATGGCCACCGACCGCCTGGAGCTGCACCGCATCGAGGTGAGTGCCGGTCGCAAGCGCCCGGCCTTCGACACCTACGCGGGGCAATCGCAGACCCCGGTGCTCTGGTTCGACCACCGCGGCCACGTCCTCGCCTGGAACCCCGCCGCCGCCAGCCTGCTGGGCTACGCCGTCGAGGAAGGCGTCGGGTTGCCGGTGGAAGCCCTGCTGGCGGTGGCCGAGCGCCCGCCCTTCCTGGCGCTGATCCGCCGCGCCGTGACCGCCGGCTACCTGGCCGACCCGAACACGCCGACCACGCTCAAGGGCCTGCACAAGGACGGCAGCGAATTCGACCTGGGCATGTCGTTGTCCTCCTGGAGCGAGAAAGGCTATCCGCGCTTCGAGGCGGTGCTCACCGACGACAGCCAGCGCCAGCAGGAAGAGGCCGAGCTGCGGCGCCTGGCCACCTTCGACGCCCTCACCGGGCTGGCCAATCGCGGCTGCTTCTACCGCCGCGCGGAACAGGCGCTGCTGGCGGCACGACCGGTGACGGTACTGATGATCGACCTGGACGGCTTCAAGGACGTGAACGACACCCTGGGCCACCTGATCGGCGATGGCATCCTGCGGGAGGTCGCGCTCCGCCTGGCCGCCCTGGCGGGCCCCGACGACCTGGTGGCGCGCATCGGCGGCGACGAGTTCGCCCTGCTGCTCACCGGCATCACCGAGCCCGAGACCGCGCTGCGGGCGGCCCAGGAGGCCATCGGCACCATCGCCCGCCCGATCCAGGTGGACGGCCACGAAGTGCGCGTGGCCGCCAGTTGCGGCCTGGCCCTGGCACCGCTGCACGCCCTGGAAGCCCTGGAGCTGGTGGGCGACGCCGACCTCGCGCTGTTCAAGGCCAAGGGCAACGGCCGCAGCCAGGTCGCCGCCTTCACCCCCGAACTGCGCCTGGAGGCGGTGAGCCGCCACCTGCACGCCATGGAGCTGCACAGGGCGGTGGAGAACGGCGAGTTCGTGCTGTTCTACCAGCCCCAGGTGCGGCTCGGCGATGGCTCCCTGCGGGGTGCCGAGGCACTGATCCGCTGGCAGCACCCCGAGCGCGGGCTGCTGGCGCCCGAGGACTTTCTCCCGGCCCTGGAGCGCGGCACCCTGGCCGCCCGGGTGGGCAACTGGGTCCTGGACGAGGCCTGCGCGCAGCTGGCCTTCTGGCGCAACAACGGCGCCGAGGACATGCGCATGGGGGTGAACCTGTTCAGCGCCCAGTTCCGCGTCGGCGACCTGGTGACCGAGGTGCTGGAGACCCTGGCCCGCTATGGCCTGCCACCCGAGGCGCTGGAGCTGGAGGTCACCGAGAACATCGTGCTGGACAACGACGACATCGTGCTGGAGACCCTGCAGCGCCTGCGTGCCCATGGCGTGGGCATCGCCTTCGACGACTTCGGCACGGGCTACGCCTCGCTGATCCTGCTCAAGACCTACCCGCTGAGCCGGATCAAGATCGATCGTTCCTTCGTCCAGGGCATGCTGGAGTCCCGCCGCGACGCCTCGGTGGTCCGCGCCATCCTCGACATGGCCCGCAGCTTCGATCTGGAAACCATCGCCGAGGGCATCGAAACCGATGCCCAGCGGGCCCGGCTCAAGCTGGAACGCTGCGGCGAGGGCCAGGGCTTCCTGTTCTCCCGCCCCATCTCCGCCCAGGCCTTCACCGAGGCGTACCACATCCGCCCGGCGGTGCGCACCGCCAGCTGAAGCCGGCAGCGAACCGCGGAAACGACAAAGGGCGCCTCAGGGCGCCCTTTCACATCGGTGCGAACCGGCCGGGGTCAGTGCCACCAGCGCGGCAGGCCCTTGCGTTGCTCTTCGCTGCTGTTGCCACGGTCGACCTGGGCTTGGGCGGCGGAGGCACGGTCGCTGGCGGCATCCTTGAAGGCGCGCTCGATCGCGCCGTGGTGGTCGGCGGCGCTGACGCTGAAAGCGCTGCTGGCAACGACGGCGGCAAGCAGGGTGGCGGTGAAGTAGCGGCTCATGATGGGTTCTCCTGGGGGATGGGTGAGTGATTCGACGGGGCCAGTTTCGCGTCGCCGCCGCGCCCCGGGAAACGCAATCGGTCACTAGTGGATATCAGCGAAATCGATTGCACCCACTCCCGGCCCGGTGCCGGCGGCGGGCCTTTCGCGGCTGAAGCCGCTCCTGCAAGGGCGCTATCCGCAACCACGTAGCCGACCGGTGCGTAGGGTGGATGGCGCTTTTCTCATCCACCAGGCGGCGCTACCGGGGGCACCGAGCCATGGCAGCCCTGCGGCCTGCCGGGCGAATGAATCGGCTCTGTCTGCGTTAGCTGTTGTGGTTTAAGGCGAGCTCTCAAGCACAGTGCGTTCCGGGCGCCCAGGGGTTTCTGCCACCTCCACCGCATGGGTTTCGCTTCGCTCTACGCCATCCTACGAAAGCCGCCGCTAGCTGCTCGCTGGGTTGGTGCGCATATCGATGTGAGGATCCGAGTGGGGAAAGTCGGGGCAGCCGCCAACGCCCCTTCCCAGGAGGCCGAGCGAATCGTCGTTTCAGGGGTTGAGCGACATGGATGTCGCGAGAGCCGCGATGGGCCAGGGATGGCCCTTCGCGGCGGGCCCCTGGACGCCGCTTGCGGTGAACGCACTTCAGTGCGGCCCGAAGGGCGAGCGTAGCGAGTAACGACGATGGAGCGAGGGAGGTCTGGCTTTAGCCAGACCAGTATGGAGGGGCGAGTTTTCTGGTTCCTTTTCACCGGGCTGGCGTTCCAGCGATTGGAAAAGGGGCTCGCCCGGGTGGGCGAAACGAAAAGCCTCAACAAAGCTCGGCAATCAGCTGGGGTCAAGTCCTCTAACAACACTTAACGCAGACAGAGCCAATAGAATTCGCCCCTACACCCCGTTACCCCACCTGGGCTTCACCCCGTGCGCCCTGGCGGGCATGCAGGCCGAAGGCGACCAGGGCCAGCAGCGGCAGCGCGGCGCCCACCAGGGCGACGGCCTGCCAGCCAGCCTGCTCGAACAGCAGGCTGGCGATGGAGGAGCCGACGGCGCCGCCGATGAAGATGCTGGTCATGTACAGCGCGTTGAGGCGGCCACGGCTGGCGGCATCCAGGGCGTAGACCTCGCGCTGGCCGAGGACCATGTTCATCTGCACCGCGAAGTCCAGCAGCACGCCGGTCAGTGCCAGCCCCACCACGCCCCACGGCAGGCCGAACAGCGCGGGCAGGAAGCTGAGGATGGCCAGCAGCATGGCGAGACGCGACATGCTGCGGGTATGGCCCGCATCCGCCAGGCGCCCGGCGATGGGCGCGGCGATGGCCCCGATGGCGCCGACCAGGGCGAACAGCGCGATCTGCGACTGGGACAGCCCGTGGTTGCGTGACAGCTCCAGCGGCACCGCGGTCCAGAACAGGCTGAAGGTGCCGAACATCAGCGCCTGGTACAGCGAACGCTGGCGCAGCACCGGCTCGCGACGGAACAGGTGCCAGAGCGAGGCCAGCAGTTGCCCGTAGCTGGCGCGGTGATCGGGTTGCCGGCTGGGCAGCGCCACGGCCACCACCCCGGCGATCACCAGCATCAGCCCGGCGGCGCCGAAGAATACCGCACGCCAGCCGAAGTGGTCGGCCACGACGCTCGACAGCGGCCGTGCCAGGAGGATGCCCAGCAGCAGCCCGCCCATGATCCCGCCGACCACTCGGCCCCGGGACTCCTCCGGCGCCAGGTGCGCGGCCAGGGGGATCAGCATCTGCACCGAGACCGAGCTGAAGCCGATCAGCGCCGACACCAGCAGCAGCGGGCCGGGGGCATGGGTCAGCGCCATGCCCACGAGGCTGGCGAAGGTGACGCCGATGGTGGCGATCATCAGCCGGCGGTTCTCCAAAAGGTCCGCCAGGGGCACCAGGAAGAACAGGCCGAGGGCGTAGCCGACCTGGGTCAGGGAGACGATCAGGCTGGCGCCGTGGGTGGAGATGCCGACATCGGGCGCGATCAGCTCGATGATCGGCTGGGCGTAGTAGATGTTCGCGACGATGGCGCCGCAGCAGATGGCGAAGAGCAGCACCAGGCCACGGCTGATCGCCTGGGGCGCGGAATGGCTGGAAGGGGTCATCGGAGGGTCCTCGGGGTGGAACGGTTCGTGGCGCCTATCCTGGGCAACAGCACCGCCCGGGGGAATCCGTTCGCTGCGCAAAGCGGCTTTGCCTTTTGCGCAATGCCAGGTGCCTCAGAGCAGGCCGCCGACGAACGCAATGAAGGCCGCGACCCGCCGCGAGGCACGGTGGCTCGGCAGGTAGAGCGCGGTGATCAGCGAGCGGGTGTCGTCCGCGTTGATCCGCTGCCCCGGGAACAGCGACAGCAGGCGGCCCGCGGCGATGTCGTCGTCCACCAGCCAGTCCGGCAGCAGTGCCACCGCCGACCCGGCCAGCGCCACCTCGCGCAGCACCTCGATGTTGTTGCTGCGCAGCCGCCCACGCACCGGCACGCGGACTTCGCCCTCGGGCCCCTGGAAGGTCCAGACCTGACGCGCGGCGCCGTAGTTGAAGCGCAGGCAGTCGTGCTCGGCCAGTTCCAGCGGCTGCGCCGGGGTGCCCCGCTCTGCGAGGTAGGCGGGGCTTGCCACCACATGGCGACGGAACTCGCCGAGGGTCCTGGCCACCACGCCGTCCATGGGCGCGGCCGCCCCGAGGCGGATCGACAGGTCGACCCGTTCGCCAAGCAGATCGACGATTTCGTCGGTGAGGGTGATGTCCAGCTCCAGGCGCGGGTGACGCGCCAGGAGCCCGCCGATGTGCGGCGAGATCATGCGCCGGCCGAAGGCGGTGGGCACAGAGACCCGCAGCGGCCCGCTGGGCTCCTCGCCGCCGTCCATCACCGAGGCGTCGGCCTCGGCCAGGTATTCCAGCACCTGGCGCGCGCTCTGGTAGTAGGCGGCGCCGGCCTCGGTGACCGTCACCTGGCGGGTCGAGCGATTCAGCAGCACCGTGCCCAGCTCCTGCTCCAGTGCATCGACCATGCGTGTCACCGAGGAGGTGGCCAGCCCGAGGCCTCGCGCGGCCGCCGAGAAGCCCTTGGCGTCCACGGCGGCGACGAACATCTTCAGGGCCAGCAGCTTGTCCATGTGGGCTCCGGGGCATTGGCAGAACCGGCAGGGGGCCGGGCTCGGGATCGGCGGATGATACGCGGGGCAGGCCCGCGAAGCATCCGCTCGCATGCGCCTGGCACCCCGCCGACATCTACCTGGTGAGCTGAAGCTCCGGCGGGAGCTCGCGCTGTCCTGGGCGACGCCCCGCAGGGCAGTCAACCGGCGACCTTGTCCGCGTCCTCGACGGTTTCCCGCACTTGCGGCACCGGCGCCCGTTCGCGCACCAGCGGCCAGAACAGCTCGTGCTGCCAGCTGACAGGTCGCAGGTGCTCGATGCCATAGCGCTCCGGACGGCGACGGGTGATCTTCGCGGTGCCGAACAGCACGTCCCAGAAGAACAGCAGGTTGCCGTAGTTGCCCTTGTAGTGGGTCACGCCGTCTTCGGCGCTCAGGCCGTGATGGGCCGAATGGGTGGACGGCGTGGAAACGGTGCGTTCCAGCAGCCACATCAGCGGGCGCAACGTGCGGATGCGGTACAGCCGGTCGTCCCAGGGCACGCTGCTATGGGCCCCGAAGATCACGCACATCTTGAGGATCAGGTAGAGGTAGTAGACCTGCGCCAGCCCCATGTGGATCAGCATGCCGCTCAACCACAGGCCCGGCATCAGCAGGTAGTAGAAGCTGTTGTTGCGGTAGACGATGCGGATGCTCATGTAGGGCGCCGAATGATGCGCACGGTGCAGCGCGTAGAGCAGCGGTACGCGGTGTGCCAGGCGGTGCCACGCGTACTGGGTGAGATCGTCGAACACCAGGAACAGCGCGAACCCGGCGAGCCAGGGCAGGCCGGCGAGGCTGCCCTTCGCCTCCGGCGCGACCTGGTCCAGCAGCCAGGCGCTGGCGGTCATCACCAGGGGGAAGGTGAAGCCCAGCAGCAGGCTGGAGCCGATGATCTCGATCAAGGCGTCACGGCGCCGGCCCTGGGGTTGGCGGAAGCAGGCACAGGCCACCTCCAGCAGGATGAATCCGAGGAAGATGGCAGCGACGATCAGCGTGGGGTTGTTGGCGAGCGTTGTTGTATTCATGGCAATCTCGTTCCGGCCCGACAGGGGCATTGCACCGCCATCAGAAACCAGGACACGACCGCGCCCTATGCGAGAAGAGGACAGAAATACCCGAATCGGGGCCAAGTCGCCGGTCCGCCGCTTCCATCGCGGAGCCATGGGCCAGGTGCTGGAGCGCTACCTCGATGCGAGGACCCCTGGTGCCCGACGTGACTATCAGCTCGCGGAGCTGGAACAGCTATGGGCGGCGGCGGCCCGCCATGATCCGGCCATCGGCCTGCACCTGTTCGCCCAGTTCACGCCCCGTGACCTGCATGTGCTCACCCAGCTGTGCCTGTACTGCGTGGATGTCGCCCAGGCCGTGTCCTGCTGGGCGCGCTACGCGCCCCTGGCCTCGGACATGGAGAGCCTGGCGCTGGTGGAGGACAGCGAGGGCCTGGCGGTGGAGCTGCGCATCGACGCGCCCGAGCGCCTGGCCCGCCATGTGATCGAACATTACGACGTGATGGCCCTGACCCAGCTGCGCCGGGGCACCGGCATCGAAGTGCGGCCGGCCCGTGCCTGCTTCAGCTTCCCGCGGCCCGCCTACCATGCCCAGTACCGCACCTGGTTCGGCGACGACATCCGCTTCGGCTGCGAGCACAACCGCCTGTATCTCGACCCGCCCACCCTGGCCTTGCCCATGCTCGGGCACAACCCGGGCATGTTCGACCTGCTCACCAGCGAACTGGACCGCCGGCTGGCCCGCCAGCGCCAGTTCAGCGGCTGGGCCGCCAAGGTCGCCGATGGCGTGCGCCACTGCCTGGCGCGGGGCCAGACGCCGAGCCTGGAGAACCAGGCCGAGGCCCTGCACCAGAGCCCGCGCACCCTGCGCCGGCGCCTGGAGGAACAAGGGCTGACCTTCCGCCAATTGCTCGATCTGGTGCGTGCCGAGCTGGAGCAGCACCTGGAGTTGCAGGGCCTGGGCCGTGGGGAAATCGCCGAACGGCTCGGCTATGCCGACCTGGCCGCCTACCAGTACGCGCGCAAACGCTGGCGCACCGTGGACTGAGCCCGCAAGGCGGGGCCCGGTGCGCACATGCCGATCCGGGTGGTGATCAGCGCGGGCTGATGCGGTACACGCAGCGCGATGCATTGGCCAGCAGGTGCTGCTCGCGGACCACCCGGGCCTCGTCGCCGATGATTTCCTGGAACAGCTGCAGCTCGGAGCGGCAGAAGCCCTGGCAGGCCTGTGCCGCCACGCAGATCGGGCAGTGGTCCTCGATCAGCAGCCAGTCGTCGCCATCGCGCTCGACCCGCGCCATGTAGCCCTCGGCCGAGCGCACCTCGGCCAGTCGTTCCAGGCGTTGCGGCAGGTCGCGGTCGCCACAGGCCTGGCGATAGACCGCACGCGATTCGGCCTCGCGCTGGCAGATCAGCCGGTCGAGCCCCTCCTCGCCGAACAGCTGGCGCACCGAAGCGATCAGCTGCACCGTGAGCTGCGCATGGGTATCGGGGAAACGGGCATAGCCGGCGTCGGTGAGCACCCAGGCCTGCCGTGGCCGCCCCGCACCGGAAACCGGCTCCTGGCGCCCGGCCAGCAGCCCGGCCGCCACCAGCTTCTGCACCTGCTGGCGCGCTGCCTCGGGCGTCATTTCCAGCACCTGGGCCAGGGTGGCGGTGGACAGCGGGCCGCGGGTCTTCACCAGCAGCAGGATTCGGTCGGCCGTCGAGGCGGTGGAACCGGCGGCGGGGTCGTGGGCAGGGGTCAAGGCGAGGTCCGGATATCCAAGCGAATGGTTGCATATTAGAGAGGTGACCGGGGCGCGTCGAGCGGCCATGCAGGGTGCACGCTGGGTAGCTTCTTCCCACGGCGCCGCTGCTGCCTTTTCCACGCCATCCTTTGGCTGGCTGGGGCGGGCGAGCCATGGCGTCTAGCCTGCCCCTACCGCCCCGCGCCAAGGACAGCCACCGGGCGACCGCACTCCGAAGCAAGGAACGACACGATGAATCCCTACGGAACCGCCCTGAAGATACTGGCCCTGCTCGGCCTGGGCATCTGGTCCCTGGCCTCCTCCGCCTTCACCCCCTGGGGGCTCTTCACCGCCACCGGGCCGCTGACCGTCAAGTACAACCCGGCGCTGCCCGCCGCGACCTGCACCCTCACGGTCCATGGCCTGGCCAACGGCGGTGTGGCGCAGCTGAACGCCGCCACCATCGGCGGCGCCAACCCGATCTGCTCGACCGTCGCCGTGCAGGGCCTGCCCTGGGGCTGGCAGCCGACCAGCGCAACGGCCGTGAACTTCTCCGGCATGAGCATCAGGATCGGCACCATCACCTGTGGCACCGGTGCCACGGTGCTGGCCACGAGCTGGAGCAACGCCGGCAACAGCCTCTCGGCATCCAGCCAGCCCTTGGGCGGCTGTACGCTGCAGAGCCTGACGCTGACCACCTCGCCGGCGCTCACCCTCCCCTGAGGCCGTGTGTTCCACGAAAAAACAGTGCAGCTGTAGCGGGTGACGAGGGCGACGGCCGGGTAGTGTTCCGCTACCGACCGCGCCCTGCGGCATCGCCCTGGACCGCTGCCATGCCCGACCTCGACACCTTCGTGCTCTTCACCTGCGCCGTCGCGCTGCTGCTGGTTTCGCCAGGGCCGAACATGGCGTTCGTCATCAGCCACGGGGTTTCACATGGGTGGCGTGGTGGTGTCGCCGCGGCGCTGGGGATCAGCCTGGCGGATGCGATCCTGACCCTGCTCACCGCCGCCGGCATCACCGGCCTGGTGGCGGCCTGGCCGCCCTCCTTCGACATCATCCGCTTCGCCGGTGCGCTCTACCTCGCCTGGATGGCCTGGAAGATCCTGTGCAGCAGCGCTGCTGCCGGTGGCTCCGCCGTGGAGTGGGTGGCACTGCGGACGGTGCTGGTACGCGCCACCCTCAACAGCCTGCTCAACCCCAAGGCGCTGCTGTTCTTCATCGTCTTCCTGCCGCAGTTCGTGGTGCCGGAGCGCGGCCCGATCAGCGCCCAGCTCCTGCTGCTGGGCGCCCTGCTCACCCTGCTGGCCTTCCTCTTCCACGTGGGCCTCGGGCTGTTCGGCGGCTCCCTGGGTCGGCGCCTCGGCGGGCGCGGGCGCTTCGCCAACCTGCAGAAGTGGGGTCTGGCCAGCCTGTTCGGCGCCCTCGCCCTGCGCCTGGTGGTGATGCAGCGGCCGGCCTGATGCGGGGCGCATCGCCAGTAGAGCCCGCTCCTCGGGCAGTGCCTGGGGGTGGCCCTGCCGTGGGCGCGGATTCATCCGCGAAGCGTCGCCTGTTTGCACGGTGCGGGCATGCAACCGCATGGGGTTCGCTTCGCTCTACCCATCCTGCGGGTGTGCATACGGATGGGTCGGGCGGTGTTTCGTGAGCCTCGCGCAACCCACCCATGCAAAAAACCCCGCCGGTCCTGCGACCGGCGGGGCCTGGGGTGACGTCCCGGTTTACGCGACGACCGGGATCAGCGGGTCCGCAGCGGCCAGCGCTTCGACACGGTCGGCCGCCGGCGGGTAGATCCACACGCTGTTGATCTGGGTCTTGAGCTGCTTGCCTTCCTCGCGCTCCAGCTTGACCTGGCGATCCCAGCCTTCGGTGTACACGGCGCCCCAGGCACCGAGGTCCAGGCAGGTGACGTACTTGGGCTGGCTGTAGGGAATGGGCTCGACGCCGAGCAGGTCGGCAGCGACGTTGTTGCCGGCCGAGCGCCCCAGGGCAATGGCGTGCTGGCAGGACATCAGGGCGAAGTGGCCCAGGTCATCGCAGGCGGCGTAGGCAACGTCGCCCGTGGCGTAGACCGCGTCCTGGCCGATCACCTTGAGGCTGCGGTCCACGTGCAGGCGCCCCTGCGCATCGCGCTCGGCGGGGATCTGTTCGGTCAGCGAGCTGGCGCGCACGCCCACGGTCCAGACCACGGTGTCGGCGTCGATGCGGCGGCCATCGGCGAGGGTCACGCCGCCGGCATCCACCGAGGCGACGCTGGCATCCAGGCACCATTGGATGCCCAGCGCTTCCGAGGCTTCGATGATCTGCGCACGCGGCCCATCGCCCAGGGCAGCGCCGATCCGGCTGCCACGGTCGACCACGATGACCTGCACCTCGGCGTCGTCGCCCAGGGCCTCGCGCAGGCGGGCCGGCATTTCGGTGGCGGTCTCGATGCCGGTGAAGCCGCCGCCGGCGACCACCACGGTGTTCCGGGCCCGGGTGGCCGGACGCGAGCCGAGCGCGCGGATGTGTTCTTCCAGACGCATGGCTTCTTCGATCTGGTCGACATCGAAGGCGTGCTCGACACCGGCCATCTTCGGCCGGACCACGCTGCTGCCGGTGGCCAGGACCAGGCGGTCGTAGGCCAGCTCGGAGGCCTCCCCCTGCTCGTCGCGGTAGGCCACGCGCTTGCCTGCCACATCGATGCGCTCCACCAGCCCCTTGACGAAGCGCACGCCGACGGCTGCGAACAGCTCGCCCAGGGGCGCCTTCATGCGGTGCACGCCGGCTTCGTAGAAGCGCGGGCGGACACGCAGCTCGGCCTGGGGCGCGAGGACGGCGACCTCGACATCGGTGCGGCCATGGATGTCCAGCAGGCGGGTGGCGCTGAGTGCGCTCCACAGGCCACCGAAGCCTGCACCGACGATCAGGATGCGCTGTTTCATGCTCGTTTCTCCAACAGGTAAGGGTCGTGTTCGGTTCGAATGGGGTCGGGCTCTCGACGGCGCCAGTTGCATGCCGGGTACGGCTGCGCTAGATGGCGACATCGACCGTCGATATCTACGACTATATTGATCGTAGTTTTTGGCGGCAAGCATTTTTTCTTTGCCCTCACCGGCCCGCGCTCGCCATGCTGCTGTCTGCACCGCTCAAGGACGCGCCCCGATCCCACCCTCGCCGCCTTGTGCCACGGGCGTGGCCGGCGACGGACGGCATTCCCATTCATCGCCGGACAGGGCGCCTCCCTTGAGGCAAATGAATGCAGCTCGCACTATATATGCGACTATAAAAGTCGGAGTTATGAATGTCTCTCTACAGCGCAGGGGTCGAGTACGGCATCCACTGCCTGCTCTTTCTCGTGGACGAGCGCGGCGACAGCCGTGAAGCCAGCGTGCGTGACATGGCCGAGCTCCAGGGCGTGCCCCAGGAGTACCTGGCCAAGGTCTTCACCAAGCTGGCCAAGGCCGGGCTGGTGGCGGCCACCGAAGGCGTGCGCGGCGGCTTCCGCCTGGCCCGCCCTTCGGACGAGATCACGGTGCTGGACATCGTCCGTGCCATCGATGGCAACAAGTCGATCTTCGAATGCCGCGACATCCGTGGGCGTTGCGCGCTGTTCGAGGGATCGCCGCCGGACTGGGCGCTGGAAGGCACCTGTTCGGTCCACGCGGTGATGCTGACGGCGCAGAAGCGCATGGAAGAAGCGCTGGCCCAGCAGACCATCCTCGACATCGCCCGCCGCGTGGGCCGCAAGGTGCCTGCCGAGTTCGGCGCACGGGTCGCCGAGTGGATGGAGGAACGCCAGCAGAACCGCACGGGCGGTGATTCGATCCCCCTGGTCAATCTCCCCGACTGACCGGGCGAGGCTCAGAACAGGTCGAGCTGGCCGTCGATCAGGCGGCTGAAGTCGCCCTGGACGAAGGGCAGGATGGCGTCCGCCACCGGCTGCAGCTGGCGCGTGACGTAATGGTCGTAGTCGATGGCGGCACGACGGTTCTCCAGCGGCTCGGGCCCGGCCACGGTGATCAGGTAGCTGATCCAGCCGCCGTTCTGGTACTGCCGGGGTCGACCCTGGCTGTCGTTGTACTCATCGGCCAGGCGCGCAGCGCGCACATGGGGCGGGACGTTGCGCTCGTAGTCGTCCAGGCGACGGCGCAGGCGCTTGCGGTAGACCAGCAGCTCGTCCAGCTCGCCGGCCAGGGTGCGGCGCACGTACTCGCGCACGTAGTCCTGGTAGGGCTCGCGGTTGAAGATGCGCAGGTACAGCTCCTGCTGGAAGCGCTGGGCCAGCGGCGACCAGTCCGTGCGCACCGTCTCCAGCCCCTTGAAGACCATTTCCTCGCTGCCGTCCGCGCGCATCACCAGCCCGGCGTAGCGCTTCTTGCTGCCCTCCTCCGCGCCCCTCACCGTGGGCATCAGGAAGCGCCTGTAGTGGGTCTCGTACTGCAGCTCCAGCGCGCTCTCCAGGCCGTACTCGGCCAGCAGGTGCTCGCGCCACCACAGGTTGACCCGCTGCACCAGCGCACGCCCGATGGCCGCGGCCTCCTCTTCGCCATGGGCAGCGCCCAGCCAGACGAAGGTGGAGTCGGTATCGCCATAGATCACCTGGTGCCCCTGCGCCTCGATCAGCGCGCGGGTGCGGCGCATGATCTCGTGGCCGCGCAGGGTGATGGACGAGGCCAGGCGCGGATCGAAGAAGCGGCAGCCGCTGGAGCCGAGCACCCCGTAGAAGGCGTTCATGATGATCTTCAGCGCCTGGGACAGCGGCTGGTTGCGCTCGCGCTTGGCCGTCTCCCGCCCCTGCCAGACCCGCTCGACGATCGACGGCAGGCAATGCCGCGTGCGCGAGAAGCGTGCCTCGCGGAACCCCGGCACCGAGTGCGCGTCATCGGGCTGGCGCAGGCCCTCCACCAGCCCCACCGGATCGATGAGGAAGGTGCGGATGATCGAGGGGTACAGGCTCTTGTAGTCCAGGACCAGCACCGACTCGTACAGCCCGGGGCGCGAATCCATGACGAAGCCGCCCGGGCTGGCCTCGGGCATGCGCTCGCCCTGGTTGGGCGCGACGAAGCCCTGGCGGTGCATCAGCGGCATGTACAGATGGCAGAAGGCGGCGACCGAGCCACCGCTGCGATCGGCAGGCAGGCCGGTGACCGTGGCGCGTTCGAGAAGGAAGGTGAGCAGTTCGGTCTTCTCGAAGATGCGCGTCACCAGCTCGCAGTCCTTGAGGTTGTAGCGCGCCAGGGCGGGCTTGTCCTCGGCGAACATGCGGTTGATCTCGTCCATGCGCTGGTAGGGGGTGTCGATGGCCTTGCCTTCGCCGAGCAGGGTCTGGGCGACGTTCTCCAGACTGAACGAGGGGAAGCTCCAGGTGGCCGAGCGCAGCGCCTCGATGCCGTCGATGATCAGCCGCCCCGGCGCCTCGGCGAAGTAGTGGTTGTTGCGGCTGCCGTGCTCGCGCCAGCCCATGGCCTCGCCGCCGCGCCCCAGGCGCAGCGGCACCTTGAGGCGCCTGGCGTGCTCGTTGAGCACGCGCAGGTCGAACTGCACCAGGTTCCAGCCGATGATGGCGTCCGGGTCGTGCTCCACCAGCCACTGGTTGAGGCGTTCGAGCAGTTGCGCGCGGTCGTCGCAGTACTCCAGGGCGAAGTCCACCTCGCCGGCATCGCCGTTGGCCGGGCCGAGCATGTAGACCTGGCGCTGGCCGCAGCCTTCCAGGGCGATGGAATAGAGCTCGCCGTGGAGGGTGGTCTCGATGTCCAGGGACACCAGGCGCAGACGCGGGCGGTAGCCGGGGGCGGGCTTCATCTGCCCGTCCACCAGCGCGCCCTCGGCATCGGGCGTGCCGCCGAACAGCACCGGCGCGGTGATGAAGCGCTCCATCAGGTAGCGCTCCGGCGGGCGGATATCGGCTTCGAATACGTCGACGCCGGCCTGGCGCAGGGCCTTGTCCAGGCCGATCAGCTGGCGGTGCTGCTGGCAGTACAGGCCGAGCACCGGGCGATGGCGGAAGTCGCAGAGCCCCAGCGGCCGCAGCTCGACGCCGCGTTCGTCACGCAGCAGTGCTTCGGCACGTTCGCGCTGCTGGGCGGGGATGAAGGCGACGGACGTCTGCGGCGCCAGGCGCAGGTAGCGGGGGCCATCGTCGGTGGCCAGCCAGAACGCCACTTCCGTGCCCGCGGGCGTATCGCGCCAGTGCCGGGTCAGGACGAAGCCCTGCTGTAGTTCCACCTTGCGACCTCGAAGAAAGATTCAGGGGCGCGATTCTACGTGGCGCGGCCGGCTCGCGCCTGCCCGATCGCCTAGTCGCGCGAACTCCTGACTTCCTTCAGCTTGCCTTCGATGAAGTGCAACTCGCGGGTCATGCCGTTGCGCGGGCCGTAGGTCCAGATGTCCACGGTCACCGCGTTGAGCTTGGGCACCCCGTTGTTGCGCAGGGCCGGCAGCGTGCGCACGCGCTTGTCCGGCTCACCGCACTTGCGCAGCACGTCCTCCAGGCTGTCCTCCTGCAGCACCAGGCCCTTGCTGCAACGCAGGGTCAGGGCCTGGGCCGGGGCGATCCACGCGGCTGCAAGCACCAGGGCCAGCAGGGCATGGGGAATGATGCGGTTCACGGAGTTCCTCCTTCGCGGTCAGCGCTTGGTCGCCTGCTACCTATAGACCAAAGGGAGGCGCCGGAGTGCTTCGCATGCAAGGGCTCAGGGCGTCTCCGGCAGCGGCATGCCCTTGGGCCAGAGCATCCAGATACGCCCTTCCTGCTTCATGT
This sequence comes from Pseudomonas sp. 57B-090624, assembly GCF_003234055.1. Taxonomy (NCBI): domain Bacteria; kingdom Pseudomonadati; phylum Pseudomonadota; class Gammaproteobacteria; order Pseudomonadales; family Pseudomonadaceae; genus Pseudomonas; species Pseudomonas sp. 57B-090624. The sequence continues at coordinate 11,195 of NZ_QKRU01000047.1, read as the reverse complement.
TGCCGGCCAGTTCGCCGGCCTCCTTTCCGGTGCCCCAGAACAGGTCCGCTCGCACTTCGCCGACGATGGCGCCACCGGTGTCCTGGGCGGCGACCGGGCGCACCACGGGGGCGCCGTCCGGGCGGGTGGTGGAAAGCCAGAGCAGGCTGCCGAGCGGAATCACCTTGCGGTCGATGGCCACGCTGTAGCCGGCGGTGAGCGGCACGTTGAGGGAGCCGCGCGGGCCTTCGTTGCTGTCCGGGCGGGCACTGAAGAACACGTAGCTGGGGTTGCTGGCCAGCAGCTCGTCGACCCGGCCGGGGTTGGCGACGGCCCAGTCGCGGATGCGGCCCATGCTCACCTCCTCCTTCTGCAGCAGCCCCTGTTCCACCAGCCAGCGACCGACGGGACGATAGGGGTGGCCGTTCTGGTCGGCGTAACCGATACGCAACTGGCGGCCGTCGTCGAGCTGGATGCGCCCGGAACCCTGGATCTGCAGGAACTGCAGGTCCATCGGGTCATTGAGCCAGGCCAGCACCGGCGCCTTCACGCCCTGGCCACGGATGGTGGCGGCATCGTCGTAGGGCTTGAGCACGCGGCCTTCGAGGCGGCCTCGCAGGCGCTTGCCCTTGAGTTCGGGGTAGATCTCGTCCAGGGCGACGACGATGAGGTCGTCCGGCACGCCGTAGACCGGCACCTGGCCCTGCTCGGTGCGCTGCAGGTGGCCGGGGTAGACGGGCTCGTAGTAGCCGGTGATCAGGCCGTGCTCGCCCTTCTCCGCCGAGCGCAGGCTGTAGGGCTGGAGGTTGGCGCCGATGAACGCGCGGACGGCGCCAGCCTCCATCGGCACCGGCGCGGCGGCGGCGCACGTGGCGGACCAGACCGGGTCCTTGGCCAGCCGCGTGCAGGCCGAACGCCAGGCGGCGAAGCCATTGAGCAGTTCCTCATCGGCCGTGGCCGGCACCTGGCTCCAGTCGACGGCGAGGTAGGTGGTGGCCTTGGCCGGCGGCGTCGGCTTCTCGGGTTCGCCCTGGTCGCAGCCGGCCAGCAGCGCAGCGAGGGGAAGGAGGCAGCAGAGGGTTCGGCGCCAGTGGCGCAAAGCTTGGGTCACGCGGGCAATCCTGGGCGGTTGGGACGAAGCGCGTAGCTTGGTGAAGGTGCCGGCCCAGGTCAAACGCAATGGCCCGGGCAGCGGTTACAAGGCGTTATCAGAGATTGCAGGAAGGCCCCCGGGGTTCCCTGCGCCCTTCTTCCGTCGCCCATTCGCAGGGCCACACGCAGGGGCGTGGCCAGTGGGCCCCGAACGAAAGACCCGGCCACTGGGGCCGGGTCTTTCGTTCGGGAGGCGCGTCAGTGCACCGCGTCGGCCTGGCTGCGCGTCGGCCTTGGCGCGTGGCTTCCATGATCGTCGTCATCGGCCAGCGGGACTTCGTTGCCGGCGGCGTCGTACAGCTTGCCGTTCTGGAAGTAGTCACCGTCGTTCAGCGCGGCGATGTCGGTGTAGCGCAGGCTGCGTTCGTGGCCGGCGGAAATCACCGAAGGCTGGTCGGGGTTGCCGGCGGTGAAGCGGTTGAACACCAGGTTCAGCAGGATGGCCATGATCGCCGCCGAGCTGATGCCGGAGTGGAAGATGGTCTCGAACCAGGCCGGGAAGTGCTCGTAGAAGCTCGGCGCGGCGATCGGGATCATGCCGAAGCCGAGGGAGGTGGAGACGATGATCAGGTTCATGTTGTTGCGGTAGTCGACCTTGGCCAGGGTGCGGATGCCACTGGCGGCAACGGTGCCGAAGAGCACGATGCCGGCACCACCGAGCACCGAGGTCGGCACGGCGGCGACCACCCGGCCCATGACCGGCAGCAGGCCCAGGGTGACCAGGATCAGGCCGCCGGTGGCGACCACGTAGCGGCTCTTCACCCCAGTGACGGCGACCAGGCCGACGTTCTGGGCGAAGGCGCTCTGGGTGAAGGAGCCGAACAGGGGCGCCAGGACGCTGGACAACATGTCGGCGCGCAGGCCGTTGCCGAGGCGCTTGGAGTCCACCTTGGTGCCGATGATCTCGCCGACGGCGAGGATGTCGGCCGAGGTTTCCACCAGGGTCACCAGGATCACGATGCACATCGACAGGATCGCGGCGAAATGGAAGGTCGGCATGCCGAAGTGCAGCAGCGACGGCAGGGCGAAGATCGGCCCCTCGCCGACCTTGGAGAAGTCGGTCAGGCCCAGCGCCATGGCGATCAGGGTGCCGATCACCATCGCCAGCAGGATCGACAGGCGCGAGATGGTGGAGCTGCCGATCTTGCTCAGCAGCAGCACGATGGCCAGGGTCATGCCGGCCAGGCCGATGTTGGTCATGCTGCCGAACTCGGGCGACTGGCTGTTGCCGCCCATGGCCCAGCGCGCGGCGACAGGCATGAGCGTCAGGCCGATGGTGGTGATCACCACCCCCGTGACCAGCGGCGGGAAGAACTTGGTGACGCGGGAGAAGACGGGCGTGATCAGCAGGCCGATCAGCGATGCGGCCATCACCGCCCCGAGGACGGACTGGATGCCGCCCTCGCCGTTGTTGCTGCCGAGGATGGCGATCATGGTGGCGACGCCAGCGAAGGAAACGCCCTGGACAAGGGGCAGCTGGCAACCGAAGAACGGCAGGCCGAGGGTCTGGAGCAGGGTCGCGAGGCCGCCGGCGAACAGCGAGGCGGCGATCAGCAGGCCGATTTCGGAGGGGCTGAGCCCTGCCGCCTGGCCGAGGATCAGGGGGACGGCAACGATACCGCCGTACATGGTGAGAACGTGCTGCAATCCATAAGCGAGGTTGGCGCCGATGCCAAGGTTCTCGTCTTCCGGACGTGGTGCGACGGACGTAGCTTGGGAGAGCTTGTTCATGAGGAGGTGCACTCACTTCTTGTCGTTGTTGTGGGCGCAATGTAAACAAAAGTGTCCCCATATGGCTAGCGCGTTGTATACAAAAAATGCGCATATGAAAAAGACGATTCCTGACCGATTGGTCATAACCCCGTATCCGCGCGGGCTGCGGCCTGCACGGGGAAATTGGCCGAGCGGGCGAATACCCTTTTCAACGACGTGACCCGGCTCACGCTGACGGCATTTACAGCTGCGGGATTTGGCCTACGCTGAGCCGTGACCCGATGGTCAGCTTGCATCCACTTCAAGGAGGAATCGGATATGACGCTGGGTATGGCCGATATCGGCAAGCTCTTCACCCTCTACATGCCCGCCTACATGTGCGAGGCGACCCGCCTCGACAGCGGCACCCTCTCCCTGCAGTTCACCGGCCGCGCCGACCTGGACGTCATCACCCTCCACGGCATGACCCTGGCCGAACTCTCCTCCCCGCTGGCCATCAGGCAACTGAGCAAGGTGCTCAACGAGGAGTTCGCCATCGCCATCGCCAACCGGCGCAGCTTCCGCCCCCGCACCTGCGGTGCCTGAACCGCAGCAGGCCGGAACCGACGACCACCCTCGGCAGCCCTCATGCGTGCCGCCCTGCACGGAGCCGGAACCTGGAGGGCCACTCGCCGCTCCAACCCCTTGGTCGCAGGCGAGCCTGCCTGCATCCCCGCGTGCGGGCACGACCCGAGGCGACGAAAAATACCGGTTCGGACTGGCGCAGCCCTCGGTTCTCGCGGCACTATCGCTGCGTGAGTGAAAGCCGGGTTCGCCAACAAGGAAGGCTGCAATGCATTACTTCGACATCCAGTACAAGCTCAGGGGCGTGCCGAGGAGTCTGCGCGTACGTCATACCGAGAAGGAAATGGGGCTGGAGCTGGCCCTGGCGCACATCATCGCCGAGCACCGTGGGCAGCTCGAGGTCGACCGCAACCTGGGCGGCTCGTCCTTCGAGAACAAGGTGCTCGCCTCCCAGGAGATCGGCGTGTCAGGGGTCACCACGCACCTGGTCGAGAACTGACCCGAGGCCCTCAGGCCGCAATCAGCGGCCAGCGATCCTGGATGAATTCGCAGCCCGGTGGCGGCTGCCCGATCACCACATAGACCCGGCGCTCCCGCTCCGCTTCCAGCAACACCCCCTGCAGGCACTGGCTGGCCACGAGGTCGAACCAGTGCGGCTGCTGTGCCCTGTCCCTTTCCATATAGCGCTGCACGGCGATCTTCACCGCCTGGGGCCGATAGCGCTCCCAGGCCTCCAGCGTCATGCAGTTCTCCCGCGCCCAGCCGCTGGCGGGCAAGGCGCCGGGCTGCCGTGGCCGGCGCCCCCAGGGAATCCATTGGATGGAACCGTCGGGCTGCACCACGGGCAGCTCCGCCCCGGGGCTCTGGAAATAGATCCGCCTGGCCCTGCCGTTCCCGGTGAAGCGACCCGCCACCTCGACGCCTCCGCACATGACAACCCCCTGAAGGTGGATACCGACAGGTGATTGACCGCAAAAAGGCCCATCCGCTGCATGCCGCCACGCGCCCTTCGTCGCCGTGTCGCGAGGATGCTCAAGCCCGGGGGTTGCAGCAGATGGCTAGCATTGCCTGACTCGCTGGTTCTGCTAGTTTTGCGCTCTTGATATCAAGGGGTCATCGGCGTGCCGGTGCAGGACGGAATGGGGCGGGGCCGCAGGCGCTTATGGAATGGTTGATCAGCTACAGCTTCAAGGGCGAAGCCCGCCACATGAAGATGAACACGCGGGACATACCCAACATCAAGGCCATCGGCTTTTCCATCTACACGCTCGAATTCCCCGGCAAGGCCCGTCCCTCGCGCTCCAGCGAAGCCATCCAGGACTGGCTGACCGACTGCGGGATCGAGGTCACCGACGTGCGCCTGCTACGCCGCTCCGCTGGCCCCGGCCCGGAAGCCCCCTATAGCCAGTTGCTGCCAGGGCGCAACGGCACCTGAGCCGCCCACCCCGTCCTGATCCAGGTCAGCCAGCCGTGCGCAGACGCTCGAAGCCGCGCGCCAGGTCGTCCTTCAGGTCGTCCATGTCCTCCAGGCCGACCTGCAGCCGCAAGGCGAAACCTTCCGCCTGCCAGTGCGTCGCGGTGCGGTAGGTGCGGCAATCGAAGGGGATCACCAGGCTCTCGTAGCCCCCCCAGGAGAAGCCCATGCTGAAGATCGACAGGTTGTCGAGCATCGCCGCCAGCCCGTCGCGGCTGTAGCCGGGCGCCAGCACGATGGAGAACAGCCCGGACGAGCCCTTGAAATCGCGCTTCCAGTGGGCGTGCCCCGGGCAGCTCTCGAAGGCCGGGTGCAGCACGCGGGAGACCTCGGGGCGCTCGCTCAGCCAGCGGGCCAGCTCCAGGCCACGGCGTTCCGCTTCCTTGAGCCGCAGGAACAGCGTGCGCATGCCACGCAGCGCCTGCACGCAGTCCTCAGCACCGGGCAGCATCGACATGGAGTCGTAGGTGGCGCGCAACGCCGGCCAGCAGGCCTGGTTGGCCGTCACCAGGCCGAGCAGGATGTCGGAATGGCCACCCAGGTACTTGGTGCCGGCCTCCACGGTCAGGTCGATGCCGTGGTCGTGGCCACGGAAGAAGATCGGCGTGGCCCAGGTGTTGTCGAGGATGGTCTTCACCCCGTGACGGCGGGCGATCGCGACCATCGCCGGGATGTCCTGCACCTCGAAGGTCTGGGAACCCGGCGCCTCGAGGAACAGGGTGCTGGTGTTCGGCCCGATCAGGCGTTCGATATCGGCGCCGATCATCGGGTCGTAGTAGGTGGTGGTCACGCCGTAGCGGGCCAGCATCTGGTTGCAGAAATTGCGCGTGGGCCGGTAGACGCTGTCGGGCACCAGGATGTGATCGCCCGCCTTGGTGGTGCTGAACAGCGCCAGGGCCACGGCCCCCAGGCCCGAGGACGACAGCACGGTGCCCTCGGCGCCGGTCAGCTGGGTCCAGGCATCCTCCAGGTGGGCGATGGTCGGCGACCCGGCCGTGCCGTAGGAGAAGCGGCTGCGCCGGGCCTCGATGTCGTCCAGCGTCTTGTAGATGATGGTCGAGCCCTTGTAGAGCGGCGCGTTGACGAAGCCGAACTGCTCCGCCGGGTCGCGGCCGAGCATGGTGAGCTGGGTGCTGATGTCGAATTTCGAAATATCGTCTTTGTTCATTGCGAAGCGGGCCAGGGTCGTCGAAGCCGCCGATGCTACCTGAAGCCTGCCCGTGGTTCACGAAGGCGTCCCATCACCGACGGGCTTTACCCTCAGGACCGATACCACGTTAGAGCGTGGCTTTGCTTTTGCTCCCCTGGCGGAGGGCGCAATCAGACCTCGGAGCATGCAGCCGCCGCTCACTTCGCGCGTAGGGTGTGCTGCGCGCACCTGGAACTCGCCGGAAGCACCGTGCGGCGGTGCGCACGGCACACCCTACGATCCTGTCGGGTCCTCCGCTTTAATCCTCACAGGCAGAGCCGATGACTCATGACCACGTCCTGAGGACATGGCTTCCCACGCTCGAATGAAAACGTCACACGCGTGACATGAAACTGTCATCCAATCCCACGATCATGGCCCTGCATCCAACGGCAGATGGATGCATGCAGAATGCTTCTGATTGGCAGGCCCATATGGGCAATACCGACCTCTTGCAGGTCGGTTTTTTTTGCGCCGGAGAATCTGTTGCAGGCCCTTGCCAGGCCGGCTCGCTGCAACTTCACGGCAACATTCCTCCGCTAGGCTGCGCACAGTTTTCCCCGAGGCCCTACCCGTGACACGCGCCACACGAGACTTTCGCAAGAACCTGGAAAGAGTCGCCATCCACAACGAGGACGCCGCCGTCGCCGTGATGCGCGCCGCCGACCGAATCGGCGACGAGTCCCTGCGCCAGCAACTGTTCAACGTCATCCAGCGCATGAACCAGGACGCCCTGGACCTGCGCGCCATGCGCGACGCCGTCTGACGCGCGCCTGGCCGCCCCGCCTGCTCAGCCCTCGCCGAGGCAGGCGATGGCCCGCAGCACGTCCCTGAAAGCCTCGATCTGCTGCTCGCTGAAGCGCGAGAACACCCGGTCCTGCTGCTGCTCGGCGATCTCCCAGAGGGTTTCCGCCTGGTCCATGCCCACCGGGGTCAGGCTGCAGCCGCTGGCATCGCCGCAGAGCATGCCCTTGCGGGTCAGCGTATCCACCGCCGCCTCGATCTCCCGCGTGGGCATCGCCACCAGTTGCTGCAGCGCGGCCATGTCCAGGCTGGCGTCCTTTTCCAGCACCATCAGCATGCGTGCCTCGCTGGTGCGCAGGCCGGTGGCGAGCTGCCGCGGCTGGTAGTCCTCCTGGTAGCTGCGCACCGCCTGGGTCATCAGGTAGTAGAGGTTGTGGCTGAGGCGCCCCTGGAAGGCGGTACGGGTGGCCGCCTCGTTCTTCTTCAGCAGACGCGGATGGGGCAGCACCGCCGAATAGGCACCCTGGTGATAGAGCAGCGGCGCGCGGCCGAAATCGTCGAAGGCGACGACCTTGCCGATCAGGATCCAGTGATCACCGCCGTCCAGCTCCTGGTACTTCTCGCACTCAAAGCGCGCGGCACACTCCTCCAGCAGCGGAGCCCCCCCGGCGCCCTCCTCCACCCGCAGCCCGGCGAAGCGGTCCTCGCTGGGGCGGGCGAACTGGTTGGAGATGTCGATCTGGTCGGCGGCCAGCACGTTCACCGCGAAGTGCCCGGCACGGGAAAACACCTCGTGGCTGGTGGCGCGCTTGTCGATGCTCCAAAGCACCAGCGGCGGGTCCAGCGACACCGAGTTGAAGCTGTTGGCGGTCATGCCCACGCGGCGCCCGTCGGCGGCAGCGGTCATGACGGTCACTCCGGTGGCGAAATTGCCCAGGGCACGGCGGAAGGCACGCGGGTCGAAGCCCGCTTCATTGTTCTGTTGGGTCATGGCGAATCCTCGCAACCGGGCTCGCGCCCGGCTGGCAGGTGGACGATCGGGGTGGAGGCGGAGCCGGTCAGACCATGCTCGGGTCGGGTTCGAGGCCCATCAGTTCGCGTCCGAGGATCTGCGCGCAGACGTCGTAGTCGGTGTAGGCGTGGGCGCCGGTCATGTGCGCGTCGCGGAACAGGCGCTGCATCTCGTTGGACTCGAACCAGGCGGTGCCGCCGGCGGCCCCGAACAGGCGATCCACCGCCTGGATGCACATCTTCACCGCATAGGCCTGGTTGGTGCGCCAGAAGGCCAGGGTCTGGCGGTCCGGGTACTGATGGCGCTCACCGTGCTCGGCGTGCTCCTGCCAGGTCTTCTCCAGGAAGGCGCGGGCAGCGGCGACCTGGTGGGTGGACTCGGCCAGGCGCATCAGCGCCGGGGTCGCGGTACCGACGCTGACGCCGGTGTAGGCGCGCACGCGGTTCTTCGTCTTCTCGGCGAAGGCCACCAGCATGCGCTCGGCGACGCCCAGGCTGATGGCCGCGAAGCCGCTGGCGAAGTACGGGCGATAGGGGGCGTAGAAGATCTTGCTGTCCGGGTACAGGTCGAAGCCGGCGGAGCGGCCTTCCATCATGTCCTTGGCCGCTTCGATACGGTGGTCGGGGATGAACACGTCCTTGAGGATCAGCGTCTTGGTGCCACTGCTGCGCATGCCGGCGACGAACCAGTCGTCACGGATCTCGTAGTCGGCGCGGGGCACCACGCCGAAGCAGTAGACCGGCGGCTCGCCCTCGCCCACCGGCCGGCGGAAGCCGACGATGGCCCACTCGGCATGGTCGCAACCGCTGCTCCAGCCCAGCTCGCCGTTGAGGATGATGCCGCCCTCGACGTTCTCGGCCTTGCCGAACGGCGCGATGCTGCTGCTCGCGGTGGCGTCCGGGTTCTCGCCCCAGATCTCGTCCTGCAGGCGCTTGGAGAACATCGCCAGCTGGTGGCTGTGGGTGCACAGCAGGCTGAAGGCCCAGGCAGTGCCCCCGCAGGCGCCGGCCAGGGCGACCACGCAGTCGGCGAATTCCGGCAGGGAGATCTCCAGGCCGCCATAGGCCTTGGGCTGGAGGGCACGGTGCATGCCGATGCCCTTGAGCAGGGCGATGTTCTCGGCGGGCACCATGCGCTCCTGCTCCGCGCGGGCGGCGTTGGCAGCGATGGCGGGCAGGATGGCACGGAGGTCGGCGAGCAGAGGATTTGGCTTTTTCATGCGGGATACCCAGTCTATTTATTGTTAGTCGCCACCGTTCGGGAGAAGCCCTGGCGCCCCTTGGCGAAAGGGCCCATGGCGGTGGCCTGGGGGTCATTATGAAGAGCTGGGGCCGGGCAAAAAATGCACGTTCCGGATACTCGATTGCACTTTCCATGGCGAATCACCGGTATCCGGCAAAAGCACCGCCGACGAACACTTAATGTATTAACGATCCATCTTTTGCTTTAGCATTCACCGGCGAGAACCCAGCCCCCAAGCCCAGCCCGAACGCCCTCGATGATCCAGCTGCCCAACGCCCTGCGTGCCCTGCGCCATCGCAACTTCCGCCTCTACTTCACCGGCCATTGCATTTCCACCCTCGGCACCTGGATCCAGCAGGTGGCGCTGGCCTGGCTGGTCTATCGCCTCACCGGCTCCGCCGCGCTGCTCGGCGTCACCACCTGCGCCGCCCTGCTGCCGCAATTGCTGGTCGGCCCCTTCGCCGGCGCCTGGATCGACCGCCACGACAAGCGCCGCCTGCTGATCGTCGTCGAAGGCCTGCTCGGCCTGCAGGCCCTGGGCCTGGCGGCGCTCACCGCGAGCGGGACGATCGGCCCGACCCTGCTGGTGGCCATGGCCGCCCTGCTCGGCGTGCTCAACGCGGTGGACACGCCGCTGCGCCAGTCGCTGCTCAGCCAGTTCGTCGACGACCGAGCGGACCTGCCCAACGCCCTGGCACTGAACGCCATGCTCTTCACCCTCTCGCGCTTCATCGGCCCGCCGCTGGCCGGGCTGTTGCTCGGCTTCGTCAGCGAGGCGGTGTGCTTCGCCCTCAACGCGGTGTCCTACCTGGCCTTGATGACCGGGCTGCTGTGGGTGCGCATGGCGCCGACGCCAAGGGCGGCGGGCTCGTTCCGCAACGTCTTCGGCGAGGGGCTGGACTACGCGCGGGGTGACCCGAAGATCCGCCTGATGATCCTCAGCGTGCTGGCCCTGAACCTCACCGCATCGAGCTACGTGGTGCTGCTGCCGGTGTTCGCCAAGGACATCTTCGGCGGCGATGCCACCACCCTCGGCTGGCTCTGGGGCGCGGCCGGGGCCGGCTCGCTGCTGTCGAGCATCGTGCTCGCCAGCCACGTCGGCGGCAGCGCCCTGTCGCGGCTGATCCTGCTCTCCTCCACCGCCTGCGGCCTGGCCATGCTGGTCTTCGCCTGGAACAGCCACCTGCCGCTGTCGCTGGCGGCCATGGCGGTGCTCGGCTTCGGCATCTCCTGCAGCAACGTCGGCACCAACATCATCCTGCAGAGCAGCGCCCCGGAAGCCTTGCGCGGCCGCGTCGTGGCGCTCTACACCTCCACCCGCTTCGGCTTCGACGCCCTGGGCGGCCTCGCGGCCGGCCTGCTCGCCTCGCACCTCGGCGCCCCGCCGGTGCTGGCCCTGGGGGGCACGCTGCTGCTCGGCTACTGCCTGTGGCTGGCACGCCACCCGAGCAGGAGCCCGACCTAGCCGGCGGGCTCAGCGACGGGCGAACGTGGCCGCCACCAGGCAACCGGCTCCGCAGCCGCCCATCACCAGCGCCATCGGCAGCGGCGTACCGTCGTAGAAGCTGCCCACCAGCGCGCTGGCCGCCGTGCCCAGGCCGAACTGGGTCGCCACCGCCAGTCCCGCCGCCGCGCCAGCCCGCTGGGGGAACTCGGCGAGCAGCGAGGCCAGGCAGTTGGCGCCGAGCATTCCGGTGACGCTGACGTAGAGCACCACGCAAACGACGATCGCCGGCAGCCCGCCCAGGCCGAGCGTGACCAGCAACGCCAGCGCGCTCCCCGCCGTCGCCGCCACCAGCGCACCGAGGAACAGCAACCGGCGCGGCCCCAGCCGCCCCACCAGGCGCGCATTGGCGGCGGTGGCGACGATGATCCCGGCGATGTTCAGGCCGAACAGCCAGCCATACCCCTGGGGCGAGACGCCGAAGTGGCCGATGTAGACGAAGGGCGAGGCCGTGATGAAGGCGAACATCCCGGCGAAGCACGACCCCATGCAGAGGATGTAGCCCAGCGCCCGTGGCCGCAGCGCCAGGTGCCCATAGGCGATGAAGGCCGCCGCGAGGGAATGGCTGCGCGCCTGGGGCGGGTGGGTCTCGGGAATCTTCAGCGCCACCGCCGCCAGGCAC
>NZ_QKRU01000046.1:0-62082 GCF_003234055.1 Pseudomonas sp. 57B-090624 | reverse complement strand
CATGGTGGTGCACTCCTGCCACGGCATCGCTCGAACTCCTCTTCGAAGGATCCCGTAAGCCTAAATGCGTTACCTATGTCTCCCGACACCTGTCACCTATGTCCCCCGGCTGAACACCGTGCGCACCGCCGCACGGTGCTTCTGGCGAGATCCAGGTGCGCGCAGCACACCCTACGTCCAGAGTGAGCGGCGGCTGCAGGCTCCGAGCTCTGATTGCATCTCCGTCCGGAGAGCCAAAAAGCAAAGCCACGCTCCAATAGACCTCCACCAACCGAGTGACCAGGTGATGGTGGGCGGAATGAAAAGGCCCGCTTGCGCGGGCCTTTTCCGGGGTGCGTTACAGGCTTCAGGCGGAGAGTTCCACCAGCAGCTTGTTCAGGCGGCGCACGTAGGCGGCCGGGTCCTTGAGGCTGTCGCCGGCGGCCAGGGCGGCCTGGTCGAAGAGGATGTGGGACAGCTCGCCGAAGCGCTCTTCATCCTGCTCGTTGTCGAGTTTCTCGATCAGCGGGTGGCTGGGGTTGAACTCGAAGATGGGCTTGGAGTCCGGCACCTTCTGCCCGCTGGCTTCGAGGATCTGGCGCATCTGCAGGCCCAGGTCCTGTTCGCCGATGGCGAGGATCGCCGGGGAGTCGGTCAGGCGGTGCGAGACGCGCACTTCCGAGACGTCCTCGCCGAGGGCGGCCTTGAGGCGCTCGACCAGTCCTTCCTTGGCCTTGGCCACTTCTTCCTGGGCCTTCTTGTCCTCTTCCGAGTCCAGCTTGCCGAGGTCGAGGTCGCCACGTGCCACGTCGGCGAAGTGCTTGCCGTCGAACTCGGTGAGGTAGCTCATCAGCCACTCGTCGATGCGGTCGGTGAGCAGCAGCACTTCGATGCCTTTCTTGCGGAAGACTTCCAGGTGCGGGCTGTTCTTCACCTGGGCATAGGATTCGCCGGTGAGGTAGTAGACCTTGTCCTGGCCTTCCTTCATGCGGCCGATGTAGTCGGCCAGGGAGACGCTCTGCTCGCCGCTTTCGTCGCTGGTGGAGGCGAAACGCAGCAGGCCGGCGATCTTCTCCTTGTTGGCGAAGTCCTCCGCCGGGCCTTCCTTGAGGACCTGGCCGAAGTTCTTCCAGAAGCCCTTGTATTGCTCGGGCTCGTTCTTGGCCAGTTTCTCCAGCATGTCCAGCACGCGCTTGGTCAGCGCCGACTTCATGGAGTCGATCACCGGGCCGCTCTGGAGGATCTCGCGGGAGACGTTCAGCGACAGGTCGTTGGAGTCCACCACGCCCTTGATGAAGCGCATGTACAGGGGCAGGAACTGTTCGGCCTGATCCATGATGAACACGCGCTGGACGTAGAGCTTGAGGCCTCGCGGCGCTTCACGCTGGTACAGGTCGAACGGTGCGCGGGCCGGGACGTACAGCAGGGAGGTGTATTCCAGCTTGCCCTCGACCTTGTTGTGGCTCCAGGACAGCGGGTTCTCGAAGTCGTGGGCGACGTGCTTGTAGAACTCCTGGTACTCCTCGTCCTTCACCTCGGTGCGCGGACGGGTCCACAGGGCGCTGGCGCGGTTGACGGTCTCCCACTCGGGCTCGGCCGGCTTGTCCTTCTCTTCGCCGTAGTGCTCCTTCGGCAGTTCGATGGGCAGGGCGATGTGGTCGGAGTATTTCTTGATGACGTTGCGCAGGCGCCAGCCATCGGCGAACTCTTCCTCGCCGGCTTTCAGGTGCAGGACGATGCGGGTGCCGCGCTCGGCCTTCTCGACGTTGGCGATGTCGAACTCGCCCTCGCCCCTGGAGGACCAGTGCACGCCCTCGGCGGCGGAGAGGCCGGCGCGACGGGTGAACACGTCCACCTTGTCGGCGACGATGAAGGCGGAGTAGAAGCCCACGCCGAACTGGCCGATCAGGTGCGAGTCCTTCTTCTGGTCGCCCGACAGGTTCTTCAGGAAGTCGGCGGTGCCGGACTTGGCGATGGTGCCCAGGTGGGCGATGACTTCATCGCGGCTCATGCCGATGCCGTTGTCTTCGAGGGTGACGGTCTTGGCGTCCTTGTCGAAGCTCACGCGGATCTTCAGCTCGGCGCCGCCTTCGAGCAGCTCCGGCTTGGCCAGCGCTTCGAAACGCAGCTTGTCGGCGGCGTCGGAGGCGTTGGAGATCAGCTCGCGCAGGAAGATTTCCTTGTTGGAGTACAAGGAATGGATCATCAGGTGAAGCAGTTGCTTCACTTCGGTCTGGAAGCCCAGGGTTTCTTTTTGAGTCTCCACACTCATGGTCGTCTAACTCCACGGATGATATAGGCCGCGACTGCGGCGGATGTCACCCAGATGGGGGCTTGCTGTTCAATTTCAAGGGCTTGCATGGAGGGCGTCGACGACCGCCCGGGCGGGCGGCCGTGGCGGCGGGGTTCAGGGCTCGAGCAGCTCGATGCGGGCGATCTCTTCGGGGCGCAGCACGAAGCTGGCCTCGCCCTGCCCGGAGATGTTGCGGCGGATGATGATCTGGCCGGCGCTGTTGATGCCGTTGAAGCGCCCCTCGGCCAGGCTGCCACGCTGGGTCTGCACGCGCATGGCGAGGTTCTGGTAGTGGTTGGGGTTGCTCAGCAGGCGCTCCAGGGAGAAACGCTGGCGCCGGTCGGCCGGGCGCGAGGCGCGTTCGACGGGGGCGCCCTCGGCCTTCGCGCTGGCGGCCTCGGGCTTGGCTTCGAGCGCTGGCAAGGCCGGGAAGCGGTCGCCACGGATGGCCCAGCCACGCAGGTCGCTGCGGATGAACTGCAATGGCAGCCGCTGGGCGGTGCCGTCGATGCGGGCCTCGACGTCCAGCTCCAGTTCATGCGCGGGCAGGCTGGCGGTCGGCAGCCGTGCCACTTCGACCTGGCGGGTGGCGAAACGGCGCTGCAGGTAGTCGCGGGCGACGTAGTGCAGGGTGTCCATGGAGTCGTGCCGCAGGTCGACCTGCCCGTCCCGGTAGCGCAGGCGGTCGGTGAACAGCTCGACCTCACCGCTCAGGGTGGTGTGGAACTGCGGCGGCAGCACCAGGTGGAAGGCACCGGCGAGGGTGTTGGGGCCGCGCCGCTTGAGGTCCAGGTGCAGGGTGTAGCCCCTGCCCAGGCGCCGCGCTTCGGGCAGCTCCTGCTCGGGGAGCAGCCAGCTGATCTCGACCTCGGGCTTGCTGCCGGTGTCTTCGGGCAGCACGTCCAGGCGCAGTTCGTCCCCGGGTTGCTGGCCCAGGCGGATGCTCACCTCGCGGCGGGCGAAGAAATCCTGGCCCTCGCGCAGGCTCAGTACGCCATCGATGAGCTCGGCCTGCTGGGGCTGGAAGGGCTGGCCATTGAGCTCGCCGCGCAGGTCGATGGCCAGTTCGCTCGGCGCCTTGCGCTCGCCCTTGAGCCATTCGAGGCTGACCAGGGCGTGCAGGCGCTCGGGGTCGCGGTTGGCCAGGAGGGTCAGCCCGACGATCAGCGGGATGACGCCGAGGGCCGCGAGCATCACCGCCTTGCGCGCGGTGCGCCAGTGCGCGGCTATGTAGCCGAGGGTGAGCGGCGGCAGCAGGCTGCCGATCCCCCACAGCAGGCTGGTACCGAAGGCGAGCATGACCAGCCAGACGAGGCCGGCGAGGATCAGCAGCAGCCCGCCGAGTATCAGTAGTGCATCCATCCAGGATTCCTTGGTGCGTGACCGGGCGTATCGCACCCGGCCACGGGTCAGGGTTCGTCGACCTTGAAGTGGGCGCGGGCGGTGGCGATGGGCTCGGTCTGGTTGGTCTGCCAGGCGGTGATGGCGACGTTGGCGACGCGACGGCCTTGTCGCCAGACCTGGCAGGTGGCGAAGGTGTCACGATAGTGCCCGGCGCGTAGGTAATCTATCGAGAAGTCGATGATTTTGGGCAAATGTGGGATGCCCATGAACATCAGCAGGTGGAGCATCGCGGCGTGCTCCATGAAGCCGGCGATCACGCCGCCGTGGATGGCCGGCAGGGTCGGGTTGCCGATGTTGTCCTTGTTCGCCGGCAGGCGGAACACCATGTCCTCCCCCAGGCGCAGGCATTCGATGCCCAGCAGCTTGGCGTAGGGGATCAGGCACACCAGCGAGTCGTAGTCGTTCTTCTCGTGGGCTTCACGTACCAGGGCGTCGAGATCGAGCTTCATGCCGCGCTCCCCTTCTTCAACTGGCTGGGCTTGCCCATGCGCATGAAGGCGCCGACCACATGGGCGATGGGCTGCTCGGGGTCGTCCTGGTAGGCGTAGCCGCGGGTGAAGATGACGTTGGGCGTGACGCGGTAGCACTCGGCGAAGCCGTAGACGTCCTTGTTCGGCTCGGCCGGGTGCATGTAGTCGATGCGCAGGTCGAGGGTCGGGCAGATCTCGAACTCCGGGAGCACGCAGACGGTGGAGATGCCGCAGGTGGTGTCCATCAGGGTGGTGATGGCGCCGCCATGGATGACGCCGGTTTCCGGGTTGCCGATGATCCGCTCGCTGTAGGGCAGGCACAGGGTCAGGCCCCGGCTGTCGGCGCCGTGGACGCGCAGGCCGAGCACCTGGCAGTGGCGCAGCACGGACAGGAAGCGCTGGGCATTGTCGAGAATGGGGTTGTCGCTCATCCGGTGGTTCCATGGCGTTGGCGTGAAGGCGCGCATGATACCGCGCGGCCCGCCGCCGGGGCGATCCGGCTGAACTTCCTGGGGGCACGGGGACTCGAAAGCTCGTCGTGCAACAACCGAGACCAAGGAGACCCCTATGCACAAGTCCTATGCCTATGCCCTGCTGATCGCCGCGAGCCTGGGCCTCGCCGCCTGCGACAAGCCCGCTGACGACAAGGCCGCCCAGCCGCGCGAAACCCCGCCCGCCGCCACCCAGCCGGCCCCTGGCGGTGCCCCGCAGACCCCGGCTCCGGCCCCTTCCACCCCGGCCGCGCCGAGCACTGCACCGGAAGCCGCCCCGCAGGGTGGCCAGCCCAGCGGCCAGCAGTAACAGTGGCAGCCGCCAGCCCTTGCGCCCTGCAGGCTGGCGGCAACCCGAGGAACTAAAGCGAAACGCCTGGGCTCCAACGGCACGCGATGAGGCCACTCATCCCGCCCCTAGAGAACCAGGAGACATACCGTGCTCAATCCCCTTCCCTATGCCCTGATCCTGGCCGTGACCCTCGGCCTGGCAGCCTGCGAAAAGACCCCGGAAGACAAGATGGAAGCGGCCAAGGAATCGGCATCCGAAGCCATGGAATCACTGGGCGACGCGGCGAAGGAAAGCGGCGAGGCGGCCGAACGGAAGGCCGACCAGATCACCGGTCACCAACCCACCGCCGGCGAGAAGGCCGAAGAGGCCGCCGATGACATCGGGGATGCGGTGGAAGGCGCCGGCGACGAAGCCAAGGACGCCATCGACGGCAAGTGAATCCAGCCTCCATCTCCCAACGCAAAGGCCCGCATCATGCGGGCCTTCTCGTATCTGCCGGGTTGCCATCGGGTGGCCCCCGCAAGCGCGGGGGTGAGGGTAAGTCAGAGCACGGGGCTGAGCATCAACAGCAGGCAGCAGAGGAGCCCGACTACCCATACCAGGCTGCGCAGCAGGTGGATGTCGTTCCAGTAGAGGAAGAGGTAGATCACCCTGGAGACGATGAACACCAGCGCCAGCAGGTCGATCAGCCAGCCACGGGTATCGGTGGTGTGGGCCATCAGCACGCCGGCGGCGAACAGCGGGAAGATTTCGATGCTGTTGAGGTGCGCCCCCAGTGCACGACCGCCGAAGCCGGTCAGGCGGGATTGCTGGGCCCGGGGGTGGTGGTTGTCGTAGCCGCCGCCCTCCTCCTTCATGGCCCTGGCCACGGGAATCTTGGCGATGTAGATCAGCAGGGCAGCGAAGAACACGCACCAGAACGGAATACTCATTCGTTTTTCTCCTTCGGCGGCTCCGCCGCCTGTGTCGTCGGGGTGTACACCATCACCTCTAGCACAGCGGAATGGAATTCGCGTCGATACAGCACCAGGACCACGCCAGCGGTGATCAGCATGAAGAACCAGGGGTTGATGAACCAGGCCAGCATGGCCAGGCCGAAATAGTAGCTGCGCAGGCCGAGGTTGAACTGGTTGGCCGCGAGCGAGATGACCCGCGCGGTGCGTGCGGCGAAGTCCTTGCGCTCCTGCTCGCCGACATTGCGCTCGCCGATCATCGGTGCCGCCCCCACCAGCACGGCGGCGAAGTTGTACTGGCGCATGCACCAGCTGAAGGTGAAGAAGGAGTAGACGAACACCACCGCGATGGCCAGCAGCTTGACCTCGGAGATCCCTCGGCTGGCGGGCTCGACGTACGGCAGGTCGGCGAGGATGGAGACGGCGCGGTCGGTGGAGCCGAGCACGGTGAGCACGCCGGCGAGGATGATCAGGGTGCTGGAGGCGAAGAAGGAGGCGTTGCGCTCCAGGTTGCCGATCACGCTGGCGTCGGCGATGCGGTTGTCGCGCAGCAGCAGGCGGCGCATCCAGTCTTCGCGGTACAGGTGCATGACCGAAGCCAGGCACGGGGTGTCCCGGCCCTTCCAGGTGGCGTAGCGGGTGTAGCCACCCCAGCAGAGGATGAACCAGAGGATGGCCAGCAGGTTCCACAGGTAGTGGAAGTCGATCAGCTCGGAAATGTCGTTCATGGGTGGCCTGGTGCGGATAAGGGGAACCGCCCTGTAGACGTCAACGCAGCCGGGGAAGACACCCTGTGACCGACGCCACAGCGCCCCCGCTCTCGACCAGGCGCGGTGGCAGGGGGCAGCCAAGAAAAAGGCCACCCGAAGGTGGCCTTTCAAACGGTGCGAGGCGGCTCAGGCCGGCGCGACGGCGGGGCGGCCCGCCAGGCGGTCGGCGATAACCGCCAGCACCAGCACGACCAGCACCGGCAGCAGCCACGCAAGGCTCTGGCTGGAGAACGGCAGGTGCTCGATGAAGGACGGCACCAACGATTTGAAGCCGGCAGCGCCCAGGCCGTCGATGAGGCCGAAGACGAGGGCAACGAGCATGGTGGGCACGAAGACGCGGCGCGACGACAGCCACAGGCGATTGCAGAGGCTCAATGCCACCAGGACGATCGCCAGGGGATACAGCCCCACCAGCACGGGCACCGAGAAGGCGATCAGCTGGGTCAGCCCCTGGTTGGCCACCAGCAGGCTGAACGCGGCCAGCCCCAGTACCACGGTGCGGTAGGAGACCGGCAGGATGCGGCTGAAGAACTCGCCGCACGCGGTGAGCAGGCCGACGGCAGTGGTCAGGCAGGCCAGGGTGATGACCACGGCCAGCAGCAGGCTGCCGACGGTGCCGAAGGTGTGCTGAACGTAGGCGGTGAGGATCTGTACACCGTTCTGTGCGTCACCGGCGATGCCCTGGCTGGTGGCCCCCAGATAGAAGAGCGCGAGGTAGACAGCGGCCAGCCCGGATGCAGCGATGATCCCGGCTATGACGGAGTAGCGGGTAACCAGGCCGGCATCTTCGACACCGTGGTCGCGGATGGCCGTGGCGATGACGATGCCGAATACCAGCGCGCCCAGGGTGTCCATGGTCAGGTAGCCCTGCAGGAAACCTTCCACCAGCGGCGCAGCCTGGTAGGCCTGCGAAGTGCTGCCGATGGGGCCGGCCGGCATGCTCATCGCGGCACCGCCCAGTACCAGCAGCGCGGCCAGCAGGACAGGGGTGATGAACTTGCCGATGCTGTCCACCAGCTTGCCGGGATTCAGCGCCAGGAACAGCACGGCACCGAAGTACAGCACGCTGTAGATGAACAGTGCGATGCCGCTTTCTCCGGTAAAGGGCGCAACACCCATCTCGAAGGAAACCACGGCGGTACGCGGGGTGGCGAAAAGAGGCCCTATGGCCAGGTAAACGGCTACCGCGAAGGCCAGGCCGGCAGCCTTGCCGAGCGGCGCGGTCAGGCGGTCCATGCCGCCACCGACACGTGCCAGGGCGACCACGGTGAGCAGCGGCAGGCCGACGCCGGTGAGCAGGAAGCCGAGCGCGGCGCGCCAGACATTGTCACCCGCGGCCATGCCGGCGCTGGGCGGAAAAATGATGTTGCCGGCGCCAAGGAACAGCGCGAATGTCATGAAGCCGAGGGCCAGGAGGTCCGAGCCTTTCAAACGAGTCATAGGGAGGAATACCACAGGCAGAATTTCATAGTTTCAGAGGGTTTCCCCGGGGTACGGGAAACGTCATCCATCCGTTTTGGGATCGACCATGGGTGCCCGTTCCCTGCCCTTGTGGAGCCTGGCGAGCTTGAGGGGTGCAAGACTAGCGATTTGTTCAGCCCACCGGCACTGACATGCATCAGCCTGTCGACTGGACTTAACTATCTGTCGCCTGAAGAACAGGCGCGGAAAAACACAAAGGCCACCCGAAGGTGGCCTTTGCTCAGGTCGGAAAGCCTTAGGCCTTCTTCACTTCCCAGCCGGTCAGCTCGGCCAGGGCCTTGCCGATGTCGGCCAGGGAACGCACGGTCTTCACACCGGCGTCCTGCAGGGCGGCGAACTTCTCGTCCGCAGTGCCCTTGCCGCCGGAGATGATGGCGCCGGCGTGGCCCATGCGCTTGCCGGGCGGTGCGGTGACACCCGCGATGTAGGACACCACCGGCTTGGTCACGTTGGCCTTGATGAAGGCAGCGGCTTCTTCTTCAGCGGAACCGCCGATCTCACCGATCATGACGATCGCTTCGGTCTTCGGGTCTTCCTGGAACAGCTTCAGGATGTCGATGAAGTTGGAGCCCGGGATCGGGTCGCCACCGATGCCCACGCAGGTGGACTGGCCGAAGCCGGCGTCGGTGGTCTGCTTCACGGCTTCATAGGTCAGGGTGCCGGAACGCGACACGATGCCTACCTTGCCCGGCAGGTGGATGTGACCCGGCATGATGCCGATCTTGCACTCGCCGGGAGTGATCACGCCCGGGCAGTTCGGGCCGATCAGGCGTACGCCCAGCTCGTCGCACTTGACCTTGGCTTCCAGCATGTCGATGGTCGGGATGCCTTCGGTGATGCAGACGATCAGCTTGATGCCGCCGAAAGCCGCTTCGAGGATGGAATCCTTGCAGAACGGAGCCGGAACGTAGATCACCGATGCGTCGGCGCCGGTGGCTTCCACGGCTTCCTTGACGGTGTTGAACACCGGCAGGCCGAGGTGGGTGGTGCCGCCCTTGCCGGGGGTCACGCCGCCAACCATCTTGGTGCCGTAGGCGATGGCTTGCTCGGAGTGGAAGGTGCCCTGCGAGCCGGTGAAGCCCTGGCAGATTACTTTGGTGTCTTTATTGATCAGGACGCTCATTACTTACCCTCCGCGGCCTTGACGACCTGCTGGGCAGCGTCGGTCAGGCTGGTCGCAGCGATGATGTTCAGACCGCTTTCGGCCAGTACCTTGGCGCCGAGTTCGGCGTTGTTGCCTTCCAGGCGGACGACCACCGGGATCTTCACGCCGACTTCCTTCACTGCACCGATGATGCCTTCGGCAATCATGTCGCAACGAACGATACCGCCGAAGATGTTCACCAGTACGGCAGCGACGTTGCTGTCGGACAGGATGATCTTGAAGGCTTCGGTCACGCGCTCTTTGGTCGCGCCACCGCCGACGTCGAGGAAGTTGGCAGGCTTGCCACCGTGCAGGTTGACGATGTCCATGGTGCCCATGGCCAGGCCAGCGCCGTTGACCATGCAGCCGATGTTGCCTTCCAGCGCGACGTAGTTCAGTTCCCACTTCTGCGCATGGGCTTCACGAGCGTCGTCCTGGGACGGGTCGTGCATGGCGCGCAGCTTGGGCTGGCGGTACATGGCGTTGCTGTCGATGTTGATCTTGGCGTCCAGGCAGTGCAGGTTGCCGTCGGCCTTGATCACCAGCGGGTTCACTTCCAGCAGGGCCAGGTCGTAGTCCTGGAACAGCTTGGCCAGGTTCACGAAGATGTGGGTGAACTGCTTGATCTGGTCGCCTTGCAGGCCCAGTTGGAAGGCCAGTTCACGACCCTGGTAGGGCTGAGCGCCGACCAGCGGGTCGACGGTGGCCTTGAGGATCTTCTCGGGAGTCTCGTGGGCTACTTTCTCGATGTCCACGCCACCTTCGGTGGAGGCCATGAACACGATGCGGCGGCTGGAACGGTCTACCACGGCGCCCAGGTACAGTTCCTTGGCGATATCGGTGCAGGACTCGACCAGGATCTTGCTGACCGGCTGGCCGTTGGCGTCGGTCTGGTAGGTCACCAGGCGCTTGCCGAGCCAGTTGGCGGCGAACGCCTTGGCGTCGTCCTTGCTCTTGACCAGCTTCACGCCGCCCGCTTTACCGCGGCCGCCGGCGTGGACCTGGGCCTTGACGACCCACTCGCTGCCACCGATTTTTTCGCAGGCTTCTGCGGCTTCTTCCGGGGTATCCACGGCGAAGCCCTTGGATACGGGCAGGCCGTACTCAGCGAACAGCTGCTTACCCTGATATTCGTGGAGATTCATGCTTGTCTACCGTCTTCGTTTGGGTATTGCCCATTCGGCGCTGCATTCGTGGTGCCGCGCCACCTGTGACTGCTTCTGAAGGCAGTCCGGCGGGCTTTCCGCGGTGAGCCCCTGGGGGCTCACGACGGGTGGCCCGCCGTGGTTCTTCTGTCAGGAATCCGCTGGGGAGGCGCCGACCCGGCGCGGCATCCCCGGCTGATTTCTCAACGCTTCTTGCGGTTGGCGATGTGGATCGCGTGGCCATTCACGGCCAGGGCCGCTTCGTGCAGCGCCTCGGACAGGGTCGGGTGCGAGAAGACCATCATGCCCAGGTCTTCGGCGCTGGTACCGAACTCCATGCCGATCGCGCCTTGCTGTACCAGCTCCGCAGCGCTCGGGCCGATCACGTGGACGCCCAGGACGCGGTCGGTCTTGGCATCGGCGATGACCTTGACCAGGCCGGTGGTGTCGTTGGCAGCCATGGCGCGACCGCTGGCCGCGAAGGGGAAGGTGCCGACGTTGACTTCGACGCCTTCGGCCTTCAGGGACTGCTCGGTCTTGCCGACCCAGGCGATTTCCGGATGGGTGTAGATCACCGACGGGATCAGGTCGTAGTTCATCTGGGCTTTGTGGCCGGCGATGCGCTCGGCGACCATGATGCCCTCTTCCGAAGCCTTGTGGGCCAGCATCGCGCCACGCACCACGTCGCCAATGGCGAAGACGCCGGGAACGGAGGTCTTGCAGTGGTCGTCGACGTAGATGTAGCCGCGCTCGTCAAGGGTCACGCCGCTGTCGGCAGCCAGCAGGTCGGTGGTGACCGGACGACGACCAACGGCAACGATCAGCTTGTCGAACACCTGCTTCTGCTCGCCTTCGGCGTCGGTGAAGCTGACGGTGACCTGCTTCTTCTTCACTTCGGTACCGGTGACACGGGCGCCCAGGCGGATCTTCAGGCCCTGCTTGGTGAGGACCTTGAGGGCTTCCTTGGCGATCTGCTCGTCAGCGGCCGGGAGGAACTTGTCCAGGGCTTCCAGCACGGTGACTTCGGCACCCAGGCGGGCCCATACGGAGCCCAGCTCCAGGCCGATCACGCCAGCGCCGATCACGCCGAGCTTCTTCGGCACGGCCTGGAAGTCCAGGGCGCCGGTGGAGTCGACGATGACGTCCTGGTCGATGGGAGCCGGGGGGATTTCCACCGGGCGGGAGCCGGATGCCAGGATCACGTTCTCGGCCTGGACGATCTGGGTCTTGCCGTCGGAACCGGTGACTTCGACCTGCTTGTTGGCCAGCAGCTTGCCGTGGCCTTCCAGCAGGGTGACGCCGTTGGCCTTGAACAGGGTGCTCACGCCGCCGGTCAGGTTCTTAACGATGCCGTTCTTGCGCGCGACCATGGCCGGTACGTCGATGCTGACGCCCTTGGCTTCGATGCCATGGATTTTGAAGCCATCGATGGCCTCGTGGTACTTGTAGGAGCTGTCCAGCAGCGCCTTCGACGGAATGCAGCCGACGTTCAGGCAGGTACCGCCCAGAGCGGTCTTGCCGTCCTTGTCCTGGTATTTCTCGATGCAGGCGGTCTTCAGGCCCAGTTGGGCTGCCTTGATGGCCGCGACGTAACCGCCGGGGCCCGCACCAATCACTACCACGTCGAATTTCTGGGTCATAACGTTCTCCTAAGCCTCGAGCTTCGAGCGGCAAGCCACAGGCCGGGCTGCGATGTTCTGCAGCTTGCGGCGTGTGGCTTGCAACTGATTTAGATGTCCAGCAGCAGACGAGCCGGGTCTTCCAGCAGGTTCTTGATGGTCACCAGGAAGCTGACGGCTTCCTTGCCATCGATCAGACGGTGATCGTAGGACAGAGCCAGGTACATCATCGGGCGGATGACCACCTGGCCGTTTACCGCCATGGGACGCTGGATGATGTTGTGCATGCCGAGGATGGCGGCCTGCGGCGGGTTGACGATCGGGGTCGACATCATCGAGCCGAAGGTACCGCCGTTGGTGATGGTGAAGGTGCCACCGGTCATCTCGTCGATGGACAGCTTGCCCTCACGGGCCTTCTTGCCGAAGGTGGCGATGCCGTTCTCGACTTCGGCCAGGCTCATCAGCTCGGCGTTGCGCAGGACCGGAACCACCAGGCCACGGTCACTGGAAACGGCTACGCCGATGTCCTGGTAACCGTGGTAGACGATGTCGTTGCCGTCGATCGAGGCGTTGACCGCCGGGAAACGCTTCAGCGCCTCGACGGAAGCCTTGACGAAGAAGGACATGAAGCCCAGGCGGACGCCATTGTGGGTCTTCTCGAACAGGTCCTTGTACTTCGAACGCAGGGCCATGACTTCGGTCATGTCGACTTCGTTGAAGGTGGTCAGCATGGCCATGGTGGACTGGGCCTCGACCAGACGCTCGGCGACCTTGGCACGCAGGCGGGTCATCGGGACGCGCTTCTCGACGCGATCACCCGCGGCAAAGACCGGGGCTTCGGCGGCCGGAGCGGCAGGCTTGGCAGCCGGGGCGGCGGCCGGAGCGGATTTCTTCGCTTCGACGGCAGCGACCACGTCTTCCTTGGTCACGCGACCGCCCTTGCCAGTGCCGGCGATGCTGTTCGGGTCGATGCCGTTCTCTTCGGCCAGCTTGCGAGCGGCCGGCGAGAGGATGGCGTCGTCGCCACCGGCAGCCGGAGCGGCGGCCTGGGCAGCGGGAGCGGCAGCAGGGGCTGCAGCGGCGGCAGGAGCAGCAGCGGCGCCACCTTCGGTCAGTTTGCCCAGCAGCTCGCCACTGAGGACGGTGTCGCCCTCGTTCTTGACGATCTCGCCCAGGACGCCGTCGGCCTCGGCCAGCACTTCCATCACCACCTTGTCGGTTTCGATGTCGACGATCAGCTCGTCACGCTTCACGGCCTCGCCCGGCTTCTTGTGCCAGGTGGCTACGGTGCCATCGGCAACCGACTCGGGGAATGTAGGGGCTTTGATCTCGATAGCCATTTGTATGGGTTCCTATCTAATTCGGTTTTATCTGCGCGAAGGCGTTAAACAGTAAAGGCATCTTGCAGCAGTTTTTCCTGCTGCTCAGCGTGCATCGAGGCGTAGCCGCAGGCCGGCGAGGCCGACGCGTCACGACCGGCGTACTCGAGGAACAGCCCTTTCTTGTGGGCCGCCGCGACACGACGCATGTGATGCTGGCTGCAGTACCAGGCGCCCTGGTTCATCGGCTCTTCCTGGCACCAGACGATGTGCTTGAGGTTCTTGTACTGGGCAAGAACTTCGGCCAGGTCGTCTTCCGGGAACGGGTAGAGCTGCTCGATGCGCACGACGGCGATGTCTTCGCGGCCTTCGGCACGACGCTTTTCCAGCAGGTCGTAGTAGACCTTGCCGCTGCACAGCACCAGGCGCTCGACCTTCTTCGGATCGATCGGGTCGATCTCGCCGATGACGGTCTGGAACGAACCCTCGGCCAGATCTTCCAGGGTGGAGATGGCGAGTTTGTGGCGCAGCAGAGACTTGGGCGTCAATACGACCAACGGCTTGCGCAGCGGGCGGATCACCTGGCGACGCAGCAGGTGGTAGATCTGCGCCGGGGTGGTCGGCATGCAGACCTGGATGTTGTGCTCGGCGCACAGCTGCAGGTAACGCTCCAGGCGTGCGGAGGAGTGCTCCGGGCCCTGCCCTTCGTAGCCGTGCGGCAGCAGCATGGTCAGGCCGCAGAGACGACCCCACTTGTGCTCGCCACTGGTGATGAACTGGTCGATCACCACCTGGGCGCCGTTGGCGAAGTCACCGAACTGGGCTTCCCAGATCACCAGCGCGTTGGGCGTGGTGGTGGAGTAGCCGTATTCGAAGGCCAGCACGGCCTCTTCGGACAGGTAGGAGTCGTACAGTTCGAAGCTCGGCTGGCCGTCGAACAGGTTCTGCAACGGCAGGTAGGTGCCGGCGTCCTTCTGGTTGTGCAGCGCCGCATGGCGGTGCGAGAAGGTACCGCGGCCCACGTCCTGGCCGGTGATGCGGACCGGGTGGCCTTCGAACAGCAGGGTGGCGTAGGCCATGGTCTCGGCATAGCCCCAGTTGATCGGCAGGCCGCCGGCGCCCATCTTCTGGCGGTCTTCGAGGATCTTCGAGACCTGGCGCTGGACGACGAAGCCTTCCGGGATCTCCAGCAGCTTGGCGGAGAGATCCTGCAGGGTCTTGAGCTCGAAACGGGTGTCGTGGCGAGCGGTCCAGGCATGGCCCAGGTAGGGACGCCAGTCGACGAAGAGCTCCTTGTTGGGCTCCTTCACCAGGCTCTTGACCACGTGCTGGCCGTTGTCCAGGGCGGTGCGGTACTCGTCGATCTTGGTCTGCACGCGCTCGTTGTCCAGCACGCCGGACTGGATCAGGGCGTCGGCGTAGAGCTCACGAGTGGTGCGCTGCTTGGCGATCTGCTGGTACATCAGCGGCTGGGTGCCGCTCGGCTCGTCGGCCTCGTTGTGGCCGCGACGGCGGTAGCAGACCAGGTCGATGACCACGTCACGCTTGAACTGCATGCGGTAGTCGACGGCCAGCTGGGTCACGAAGAGCACGGCTTCCGGATCGTCGCCGTTCACGTGGAAGATCGGCGCCTGGATCATCTTGGCGACGTCGGTGGCGTACTCGGTGGAGCGCGAGTCGTCCTGACGGCTGGTGGTGAAGCCGACCTGGTTGTTGATGACGATGTGCACGGTACCGCCGGTGCGGTAGCCGCGGGTCTGCGACATCTGGAAGGTTTCCATGACCACGCCCTGGCCCGCGAAGGCGGCGTCGCCGTGGATGGAGATCGGCAGTACCTTGTCGCCGGCCTTGTCCTTGCGGCGGTCCTGACGGGCGCGCACGGAACCCTCGACCACCGGGGAGACGATTTCCAGGTGGGACGGGTTGAACGCCAGCGCCAGGTGGACTTCACCGCCCGAGGTCATGACGTTGGAGGAGAAGCCCTGGTGGTACTTGACGTCACCGGAGGACAGGCCCTCGACCTTCTTGCCCTCGAACTCGTCGAACAGGTCGCGCGGGTTCTTGCCGAAGGTGTTGACCAGGACGTTCAGACGGCCGCGGTGGGCCATGCCGATGACGATTTCCTGGGTGCCGTAGGCGCCGGAGCGCTGGATGATCTCGTCCAGCATCGGAATCAGGCTTTCGCCACCTTCCAGGCCGAAACGCTTGGTGCCCGGGTATTTGGTGCCCAGGTACTTTTCCAGGCCTTCGGCCGCGGTCAGGCGCTCGAGCAGGTGGCTCTGCACTTCAGCGGAGAACGCCGGGCGGCCACGCACGCTTTCCAGGCGCTGCTGGAACCACTTGCGCTGGTCGGAATCGACGATGTGGGTGAACTCGGCACCGATGGTGCGGCAGTAGGTCTGCTGCAGCGACTGATGGATCTCGCGCAGGGTCGCTTCTTCCTTGCCGATGTAGAGCTCACCGGTACGGAAGGTGGTGTCGAGGTCGGCGTCGGTCAGGCCGTAATGGTTGATCGACAGGTCGGCCGGCACCTTGCGCTGCCAGAGGCCGAGGGGGTCGAGCGTCGCCGCCTGATGGCCGCGCATGCGGTAGGCCTGGATCAGGCGCAGGACTTCGACCTGCTTCTTCTCGTGCTCGCTGCTGACGCTGCCAGCCGAAACGGGCTGGGCACGGCGCTGGTTCTTGGCGAGCAGGACGAAATGGTCGCGGACAGTAGAATGCGATACGTCGGTGGCGGCGTTGCCGTCGGCCGGCAACTTCTGGAAGTAGGTGCGCCACTCTTCGGGCACAGCGTTGGGATCGTGCAGGTAAAGCTCATAGAGCTCTTCCACATATGCAGCGTTGCCACCGGATAGGTGGGCGCTGTTCCACATGCGCTGCATTACGCTTTCTTGCATGCTTGGTCACCCTCGGTAAGGGGACACCACCGGCGTGGAATCATCGTGGTTTCAACAGTCCTGGCACAGCGACTCGGTAAAGCCACCAAGGATCCCGCAGATAGTCCGGGCACCAGCCCGGTTGCCCCTGCTGGTCATCTATGTATTTTCGAGTAAGGACCGCCGCTTTGTGAGCTGCTGTCCTGGTTTTACTGCGGCGCCGGAAGCAAACCGGCGCCGCAGGTGTCACGGGTAAAGCATGAAGCGCATCAAGTACCGCTTTGCAGCAGCATGTGACGTACGTGGCCGATCGCCTTCGTCGGGTTCAGACCCTTGGGGCAGACGCTCACGCAGTTCATGATGCCGCGGCAGCGGAACACGCTGAACGGATCGTCCAGCGCTGCCAGACGCTCTTCGGTCTTGGTGTCACGGCTGTCGGCCAGGAAGCGATAGGCCTGCAGCAGCGCAGCGGGACCGAGGAACTTGTCCGGGTTCCACCAGAAGGACGGGCAGGAGGTCGAGCAGCAGGCGCACAGGATGCACTCGTACAGACCGTCCAGCTTCTCGCGCTCTTCCGGGGACTGCAGACGCTCGATCGCCGGGGCGGGCGCGTCGTTCTGCAGGAAGGGTTTCACCTTCTCGTACTGCTTGTAGAAGATGCTCATATCGACGACGAGGTCACGGATGACCGGCAGGCCGGGCAGCGGGCGGATCACCAGCTGGCCGCCCTTGAGGCCGGCAGCGGAGATCGGCGTGATGCAGGCCAGGCCGTTCTTGCCATTGATGTTCATGCCGTCGGAACCGCAGACCCCTTCACGGCAGGAGCGACGGTAGGAGAAACCCTCGTCCTGCTCCTTGATCAGGGCCAGCACGTCCAGGACCATGATGTCCTTGCCGCCGGTATCGACCTGGAAGTCCTGCATGAAGGGCGCAGCGTCCTGGTCCGGGTTGTAGCGATAAACGCTGACTTTCAGAATGTTGGCTTGCGACATATCAGCCACCCTTAATAGGTACGTACTTTGGGTTCAAACGCCGGAACTGTCTTGGGCGTGAAGTTGACGTCGCGCTTGGTAACGCGTTTCTCACCCGGGAAATACAGGGTGTGGCACAGCCAGTTCTCGTCGTCACGATCTTCGAAGTCTTCGCGGGCGTGCGCGCCACGGGATTCCTTGCGGACCTCCGCTGCGATCGCGGTAGCCTCGGCCACTTCGAGAAGGTTCTGCAGTTCCAGCGCCTCGATACGCGCAGTGTTGAAGGCCTGGCTCTTGTCGGCGATCTTCACGTTGGCGATGCGCTCGCGCAGGTCGGCCAACTGAGCGATGCCTTTCTGCATGTATTCGCCGGTACGGAATACGCCGAAGTAGTTCTGCATGCAGTTCTGCAGCTCTTTACGCAGCGGAGCCACGTCTTCGCCACTGCTGCGCTCGTTGACGCCGGACAGGCGCTTGAGCGACAGCTCCAGGTCGGTTTCCGAAGCACCGCGATGCTCGATACCTTCCTTGAGGGCTTTTTCCAGGTGCAGGCCCGCAGCACGACCGAACACGACCAGGTCGAGCAGCGAGTTGCCGCCGAGACGGTTGGCACCGTGTACGGATACGCAGGCGACTTCGCCGACCGCGAACAGGCCGTCGATGATGGTGTCGTTGCCGTTGGCATCCTGGGTGATGGCCTGGCCATGGATGTTGGTGGCAACGCCGCCCATCATGTAGTGGCAGGTCGGGATCACCGGCACCGGCGCGACGACGGGGTCGACGTGGGCGAAGGTCTTCGACAGTTCGCAGATACCCGGCAGGCGGCTGTGCAGCACTTCCTCGCCCAGGTGGTCGAGCTTCAGCAGGACGTGGTCCTTGTCCGGGCCACAGCCGTTGCCGGCCAGCACTTCCTTGACCATGGAGCGGGCGACCACGTCGCGGCCGGCCAGGTCCTTGGCGTTCGGAGCGTAACGCTCCATGAAGCGCTCGCCATGGGCGTTGATCAGGTAGCCACCCTCGCCACGGCAACCCTCGGTCACCAGCACGCCGGCACCGGCGATACCGGTCGGGTGGAACTGCCACATTTCGATGTCCTGGACCGGCACGCCTGCACGCAGGGCCATGCCGATGCCGTCACCGGTATTGATCAGGGCGTTGGTGGTGGACGCATAGATGCGGCCAGCGCCGCCAGTGGCCAGCACCACTGCCTTGGAGCGGATGTAGACGGTCTCGCCGGTCTCGATGCAGATGGCGATGATGCCGACCACGGCGCCATCCTGGTTCTTCACCAGGTCGACGGCGTACCACTCGTTGAGGAACGAGGTGCCGTTCTTCAGGTTGGCCTGGTACAGGGTGTGCAGCAGCGCGTGACCGGTACGGTCGGCAGCAGCGCAGGTACGAGCAGCCTGGCCACCCTTGCCGAAGTCCTTGGACTGGCCACCGAACGGACGCTGGTAGATGCGTCCCTGCTCGGTACGGGAGAACGGCAGGCCCATGTGCTCCAGCTCGAACACGGCTTCCGGGCCGACGGAGCACATGTATTCGATAGCGTCCTGGTCACCGATGTAGTCGGAGCCCTTGACGGTGTCGTACATGTGCCAACGCCAATCGTCGTTCGGGTCGGCCGAAGCGATGGCGCAGGTGATGCCGCCCTGGGCGGAAACGGTGTGAGAACGGGTCGGGAAGACCTTGGTGACCACAGCAGTCTTGTGGCCGCCTTGCGCCAACTGCAGCGCGGCGCGCATACCAGCGCCACCGCCGCCGACGATGATGGCGTCGTAGGAAAGAGTACGAATGCTAGACATGGATCAGATACCCCACAGAATCTGCACGCCCCAGACGAAGTACGCGAACATGGCGATGCCGCAGACTGCCTGGAACAGGAAACGCACAACGGTTGCCCACTTGCCCAGCGCCATTGGCGTCAGGTAGTCAGTGGAGATGGTCCACATGCCAACCCAGGCATGTACACCGAGAGCAACCAGCCCGAGCAGGCTGAAGATGCGCATCCAGTTCTGGGAGAACAGACCATGCCAATCAGCATAGGTCAGGCCGGGATTCGCAACGAGGTAGCCCAGCAGGAAGAGAAAATAAGCCGCGAGAACGACCGCAGAAACGCGCTGAGCCATCCAGTCATAGAGGCCCGAACGCGAGAAGTTCGTGACATTGGTTACCATACCCACACCCCCGCCAGCACGATCAGCACCGCGGAAATCGCGATGACGATTTTCGAGCCCAGCTTGCCGCCCTCGAGCGTCTCGCCGATACCCGCATCCATCACCAGGTGGCGCACACCGGCGACCAGGTGATAAAGCAATGCGGACAGCAGGCCCCAAATCACAAACTTGGCCAGCGGACTGGTCAGGCACGCCTTCACCTGCTCGAAGCCTTCCTCGGACGCCAGCGACTTGCCGAGCGCGTAAAGCAGCACAGCGATGCCGACGAAGAGGATGACGCCAGAGATACGGTGGAGAATGGACGTGTAAGCAGTGATTGGGAGTTTGATGGTCCTGAGATCTAGGTTTACAGGTCGTTGGCTATTCACGGCTTTTTTTTCACACTGAGGCCCCTAACAATCAGGGCAAGTTGTCGGGAAGTGCACTGGTCAGGTACCCCTCACCAAGGGAGTGCCGACCTCCAGAATACGGGCTTCAGGGCCCCTGGCAGTCGGGCGCTGAGTATAGACAGTTAGCTGACTAATGACAACGGAAAGGCCTCCCCCTAAGAGCGGATTGCGCTCCTTATATAAAAGGCGTAAATAGCGCCCTTTTTCAGCGAAAAACACCCCGCAAACCCCTCTCCTACATGGGTTTCTTCAAATTGACATTCGCATTTATCTCACTATAGTGGTGCGGGCCCTGCGTGGGGGGCTGTCTGATGATTTCAAGCATAAATAGGAGGCCGCTATGGCTGACAAAAAAGCGCAGTTGATCATCGAGGGCATTGCCCCCGTCGAGCTGCCCGTTCTGTCCGGTACCGTAGGTCCCGATGTAATCGATGTGCGGGGCCTGACCTCCACGGGTCGCTTCACTTTTGATCCTGGCTTTATGTCTACCGCCTCTTGCGAGTCGAAGATCACCTACATCGACGGCGACAAGGGCGTGCTGCTTCACCGCGGCTACCCCATCGAACAACTGGCCGAAGAATCCGACTACCTGGAAACCTGCTACCTGCTGCTCAATGGCGAACTGCCCAGCGCCGAGGAGAAGGCCAAGTTCGTCAGCACCGTCAAGAACCACACCATGGTTCACGAGCAACTGAAGAGCTTCTTCAACGGTTTCCGCCGCGATGCCCATCCGATGGCGATCATGTGCGGCGTAGTGGGCGCCCTCTCCGCCTTCTATCACGACTCCTTGGACATCAACGACCCGCACCATCGCGAAATCTCCGCGATCCGCCTGGTCGCCAAGATGCCTACCATCGCCGCCATGGTCTACAAGTACTCCATGGGCCAGCCGATGATGTATCCGCGCAACGACCTGAACTACGCGGAAAACTTCCTGCACATGATGTTCAACACCCCGTGCGAGATCAAACCGATCAGCCCGGTACTGGCCAAGGCCATGGATCGCATCTTCATCCTGCATGCGGACCACGAGCAGAACGCCTCCACCTCCACCGTACGCCTGGCCGGTTCGTCCGGTGCCAACCCGTTCGCCTGCATCGCAGCCGGCATCGCCGCCCTGTGGGGCCCGGCGCACGGTGGTGCCAACGAAGCGGTACTGACCATGCTGGATGAGATCGGCGATGTCTCGAACATCGACAAGTTCATCGCCAAGGCCAAGGACAAGAACGATCCGTTCAAGCTCATGGGCTTCGGCCATCGCGTTTACAAGAACCGCGACCCGCGTGCCACCGTGATGAAGCAGACCTGCGACGAAGTCCTGAAGGAACTGGGGATCACGAACGATCCGCAACTGGAACTGGCCATGCGTCTCGAAGAGATCGCCCTGACCGATCCGTACTTCAAGGAACGCAACCTGTACCCGAACGTCGACTTCTACTCGGGGATCATCCTCAAGGCGATCGGTATTCCGACCAGCATGTTCACTGTGATCTTCGCCCTGGCGCGCACCGTCGGCTGGATCTCCCACTGGAAGGAAATGCTCTCCAGCCCGTACAAGATCGGCCGTCCGCGCCAGCTGTACACCGGCTACGAGCAACGCGACTACGTCTCGCTCGACAAGCGCAAGTAAGACGTACCGTTCCAGGAAAAGCCCCGCACTCGCGGGGCTTTTTCATGGGCGCCAGCCAGGCATGCGAGGCTGGCGCCACTATCGCCCCACATCAGGTCACGCACCGGTGCGCGCCCCTCGCGCCGCCGTACGGCCCGCCCCGGCGGCCGCACGAATGAAAAGGCCCCGCATTGCGGGGCCCCTTTTCAATACGACCGTTCGTTCACTTCTTCTCGGCGCGTTCACGCAGGTGGCTGATCGTGTTGAACGGCGCATCGACCACGAAGCTGTTGGCCAGCCAGGATGGCACGCTGCCGCCCGGCTCGGTGTGCACCTGATAGGTCACTTCCACCTCGCCCGGGCCCTTGGGCACGAACTTCCATACCCCTTCCACGGCCGCTACGCGCACGAACCCCTTCTCTTCGGGCAGGTACTTGGGCTCGCCCTTGAGGGTGCGGGTCAGGCTGCCATCGGCACCTTCGGTGGTGGTGGCGTGGATCACCGAGTCACGCGGGGTGACCGGCCAGGGGGTATTGAAGCGGGTGTAGGTCCAGCTGTCGGCGCCTTCAGACTTGAGCAGTTTCTGCTGCTCGCACTCGTGGATCCAGGCGCACGAGCCGGAAACGTCTTCCTGCAGCTTGCGCAGGGTGGCGACGTCGGTCTTGAGGGTGGCGACCCCGCGATAGGCCTTGTACTTGGAACCGGCCACCTCGCTCAGGTACACCTTGATGCCGTCCTCGTCCTTGGCCAGCTTCCAGTCTTCGGCATGGGCAGTTGCAGCCATCAGCGCCGTTGCGCTCAATCCACAGATCACAGCGATTCGTTGCAGCGAAACCATCTTTGTTCTCCTTCTTATGATGACCAGCCGTCGTCCATCCGGACGGCTACTGGATAGATTGACTGACCGCCACGGCCGTCTCTTGTTCCAACCAGCCCAGCAAACGTATCGCCTCTTCCCGGCTGTCGCCACAGACAAAAGGATCGGCATCGAAGTCGCTGCACACCTTCGGGCGGCCTGGCTGGCCGAAGATCGCGCAGAGGTGCTGGGCAGAAAGATGGACGCACCGCTCCCCCGCCGCCTTGCCATTGGGCATGCCGGGGATGGGAGAACTGATGGAGGGGGCAATGCAACAGGCGCCACAGCCTGCTCGGCAGATCATGACGTGGGCCTCTCTGTAAGCCACGGCCGATGAAGGGCGCGAATTCTACCTGCGCCCCCAAAGAAATGGGATATCCCCCAATCAGCCCAACGGAAGTCTCACCCTGAACAGCGTTCCCCGCCCCGGCGTGCTGCTCACCTGCAACTCCGCGCCGAGGATGTCCACCGCCAACTGGTGGGTCAGGTGCAGGCCCAGCCCGGTGCCACCCGAACCGCGCCGCGTGGTGAAGAAGGGGTCGAAGATGCGCGCCAGGACCTCTTCCGTCATTCCGCAGCCATCGTCCTCCACTTCGATCACGCAATGGCGGCCCCCGTCATCGATATCCGCACGCACCCGCACGGTGCCGCTCTCCCCTGGCGCGAAGGCGTGCACCAGCGCGTTCTCGATCAGGTTCTGCACGATTTGCCCCAGCGGCCCGGGGTAGCTGTCCAGCATCAGGCTCGGCGGCAGGTTGAGCAGTACCCGGTGGGCGGTGGCCTTGAGCCGCGGCGCGAACACCAGCATCACCTCGTCCACCAGCGCCACCAGGTCGAAACGGCGCCGCTCCACACTGGCCCGGTCGGTGGCCAGTTGCTTGAAGGCACGGGTCAGCAATGCCATGCGCCCCAGGTTGGCGAGAATGATCGCCAGCCCCTCGGCGTTGCGTTGCAGGAACCGCTCCAGCGCAGAACGCTGCAACCCCTCCCGGAACCCCTGCTCCAGTTGCTCCCGGCTCTTGTCCAGGGCCGACGCCGCCACGCTGGCCGCGCCAATGGGCGTGTTCAGCTCGTGGGCGACCCCCGCCACCAGCGTGCCCAGGGAGGACAGCTTCTCCGCCTGGATCAGCGCCCCCCGGGTGCGCTGCAGCGCCTCCACCGTATCGGTGAGCTGCCGGTTGCTCTGGGCCAGCTCGTCCCCCCGTGCCTCCAACCCGGCCAACGCCCGATCGCGGTCGGCCTCCGTCAAGGCCAGCCGCAGGACCACCGCCAGGCCCACGAAGAGCATGAAGGCGCCGAATGCCAGCATCTGCCAGAACACCTGGAGCCGCAGGGACTGCAGGATGTCCACCGGCAGCAGCGACACCAGCAACCAGTCACGCCCACTGTCACGCTCCGCGCCATCCGGGTCGTCGCCACTGTCGCCCGGATCGAAGCGGACGAAGGCCCAGAGCCCGGCAGCGTCGATGAACTGCCCCGACGGCTGGCTGCGCATCCGTGCCCAGCTCTGCGGGTAGCGGCTGGCGACCGTATCCTGCGGGCGGTCGAGCATGAACCCCCACGCCTGCCCGGGGTTGCGCGAATAGATCCAGTAGCCCTCGAAATCCACCAGTTCCAGGTAGCCGCCGTAGCGGGTGGAAATCTGCCCCACCCGGTCCAGCAACACCTGCCCCAGGTAATTGAGCACCAGCACCCCACGCGCTCGTCCAGCCTTGTCGAACAGGGGCGTCGCCGCCCGCAACGTCGGTTTCAGTGGTCGCTCCAGCTGCCCGCGCTCCTGGTTCAGGTCGAAGCGCGACAGATAGAAAGCCCCCGGCGGCAATTGCATGGCCTCGACAAAGAAGTAGCGATCCGCCTTGTTCTGCAGCTCCGGGTCCGGCACCCGCACCGCCAGTCCCTCCCGCAAATCCACGCGCACCCGCTCCTGGCCGCGCTCATCGAGCCAGCGGATCTGGTCGTAGCGCCCGGAGCTCTGGGAAAAATCCAGCATCAGCCGCCGCAGCAGCGCCAGGTTCTGCGGATCGCCGCGCTCCAGCACGGCGCCCATCGCCGGATGCTGGGAAAGGAACAGCAGGTTGCCACGCAAGGAGGCCACATAGCGGTTGAGCACGCCCAACCCCTCGCTGAGGCTGGCTTGCTGGTCATGCAGGCGCGGCGCCAGCTTGGCATCCAGCAGGCGGTCATAGAGCAGCACGGTCAGCACCAGGATCAGCAGCGCCCAGGGCAGGAACAGCGTCAGCAGGCTGCGCAGCAGCACCCGACGGGAGAAACGCTGCAACGAGTCCGGACTCATCCGCTGCGAGGCCCGGCCCTGTCGGCGAGCCAGCCGATCAGGCGGTCACAGGGCATGGGCCGGGCGAACAGGTAGCCCTGGGCTTCGCTGCAACCGTTGCGCAGCACCCACTGCGCCTGGCTCTCGGTTTCCACCCCTTCGGCGATCACGTGCATCCCCACCCGCGCGGCGATCTGGATCACCGCGTCGGCGATCAGCGCCTCGCCCTGCGCCTCGTCGATCTCGACGATGAAGCTGCGGTCGATCTTCAGCCGGTCCGCCGGCAGCCGGCGCAGGTAGCTGAGCGAGGAGAAGCCGGTGCCGAAATCGTCGATGGCGATGGTCACGCCCATTTCGCGCAGGGCCTTGAGCTGCTCGCAGACCAGCTCGAAGTTGCGCATCGCCACCGACTCGGTGATCTCCACCTCGATCTGCCGGGGCGATACCCCGGCGCGCTCAAGATGCAGCCTGAAACGCTCGATGAAGTCCCGCTGCAGCAATTGCGGCGCCGAGACGTTCACCGCCACGCGGATGTCCGCATACCCGGCCTCGGCCAGCCGCGCCGCCTCACGCAACGACAGGCGCAGCAGCAGGTCCCCCAGCGGCAGGATGTAGCCGGTGGCCTCGGCCAGCGGGATGAAGCGGCCCGGCGGCACCATGCTGCCATCCTCCTTGCGCCAGCGGGCCAGGGCCTCGACGCCCGTCACGCGGCCATCCGGCAGACGCAACTGCGGTTGCAGTTCGATGCCGATGCGCCCGGCATCCACGGCATCGCGCAGGGCCAGGAGCATGCGGTAGGACTCGGCGTGCACCGTCTGCAATTGCGGGTCATGCACCAGATGCTGGTCATGGCCCAGTTGCTTGGCCTGTTTCAGCGTCAACAGAGCCGATTGCAGGGCCACGCTGGCATTGCCGACGAAATCCGCCAGGCGCAGGGTCACGCTGCCCAGGCTGTGGACCTGGCCCAGTTCGTAGGGCCGGTTGCTGCGGCGGAACAAGGCGACGATATCCGCCGCACACACCCGGGACTCGGGGCCCAGCACGGCGAACAGGTCGTCCTTGATCCGGGCCACCAGCACCTCGGGCTCGAAGGCCTCGCGCAAGCGCTTGGCCACCAGGCCGAGGATGAAGTCGCCATACCCCGTGCCGAACGCGATATTGGCGCCGGAAAAATCATCGATATCGATCAGTACCAGCACCTGCTTGTCCCGGTCCTCGCTCTGCAGGACCAGGTCGAGCATGCGGATCAGGGCGTTGCGGTTGGGAATCCTCAGCAGCTCGTCCTGGTAGGCCATCTGCTCCAGGCGGCTGAACAACGAAACGTTGTACAGGCCACGGCTGATGCTGGCGCTGAACACCTTGAGCAGCTCCAGTTCGGTGTCATCCAGCTCGCGCTCGGTGCGGACGTAGCAGGCGTAGTCGGCGCCGGCCTGGAAGCGCGAGAAGAACAGCACGATGCCCTGCTCCACGCGCAAGGTCTGCTGCGCCTGCAGGCACTGGCGCAGCAGCACCGCCACATGCGGGCGGCCAAGGCCGTCGAGGTCGCCGTCGATGGCCTGCACGTAGTCATCGGTGGCGCCGACCACCCGCACCTCATCGCCCGTGGCATAGCCACCCGGCTCCGGCTCGACGCGCATGCAGACGAGGCCCTCGATGCGCACATCCAGCAACGTGGAGATCTCGGACAGGATCTTGGTCGCCAACTCGCGGGTATTGCGCGAGCAGAACAGCGAGTTGCTCGACTCGACGATCGACTGCAGGCCGCGCCGCGCACGGGCCACGGCCTGCAACTGGGCGAAGGCGCGGATGCCCGAGGTGAGTACCGTCAGCAGGCGCTCGGCGGTCATCTCGCTCTTGGTCCAGTAGTCGTTGATGTCGTAATCGCGCATCACCTCGTGCACCGGGGCCGTGCCCGGCTCGCCGGTCAGCATCACGATGCGTGCCTCGGTGTTGCCGATCACCTCGCGCAAGGTTCTCACCAGGCGCAGGCCGGCATCCTCGCTCTCCATCACCACGTCAAGGAGGATCACCGCGATATCGCGCCGCTCGGCGAGGATCGCCGCAGCCTCGCGCAGACTGAATGCCTGGATCAGCTCGATGCGGCCACCCTCGACCTCGAGTTCGCCCAGGGCGAAGGCGGTGGCACGCTGGAAATCGACATCGTCGTCCACCGCCAGCACGCGCCAGGCCGGGCCGGAATGCCGCGTAGGGGTATCGTCGTCATCGGAGAGGAACAGCACCTGATCATCCATGAAGGCCGGCTCGCAACGGGGAGGAGATCACCACGACCGAACGGTCGCCTCGGCAGTATAGACAGCCTCCGGCGCTCGCCTCAGGAGCCGCTTTCCCCCTGCTCCCGCAGAGCCTTGCGCAGCGCCTCGCCCACTGCCGAACCTTGCAGGTAGAACACCGCCGGTTGGCCGATGGGAGCCGCCACGCGCACCCGGGTGCCAAGCGATGCCCGGTAGTGCGCCTGCGACCAGAGGTGCACCCATTCCCCGGCCGGCAACGCCACTTCCAGGCTGTCGACGCCCGGCTCCAGCACCGGCGCCACCAGCAATTGGTCACCCAGCATGAAGCTGCGTGGCAGCACCTCCAGGCTTGCCGGGTCATCGGGGTAGTGCAGCCAGAGCGGGCGCACCAGCGGCAGCCCGGTGCGCGCGGCCTCGTCCATCAGCGTGCGGCGATAAGGCGCCAGCGCGGCGAACAACCGGGCACAACGGGCGAAGTGCGCCAGGCTGGCCGGCGAGTCGTAGACCTGATGGCTGTCCGCCGGGCGGTTGCCCTCGTGGGTGCGCAGCAGGCTGGTGAAGGCGGAGAACTCCGCCCAGCGCTGCAGCAGCTCCTTACTGCGGTGATAGTCCTTCAGTGGATTGCTGATGGTGGTGTACCCACCGGTGTCGGCGTGGTTGAGGGTGAAGCCCGACAGCCCGCCGGAGAGCAGCCCCAGCAGCGCGCTGTGCAGGCCGTCGTGGGCATCCCAGGTCACCATCTGGTCCCCCAGCCACATGCTGGTGGTCAGGCCCGGGCTGCGGCTGTAGGCGGCGCGGGTGAAGAACAGCAGCTCCCCTTCCCCGCCGGCTTCCTCCAGCAGCTCACGATTGAGCCGAGCCCACTCTTCCGGGAAGCGGTTGTGCAGCAATGCCGCATCCTCGCCCGAGGCCGGGCGCGCCTCGAAGGGCAAGGCCTCGCCGAAGTCGGCCATCCAGCCGGAGAAACCCTGGCCGAGCATCTCCGTGCGCAGCACGTCCTTGAGCCAGCGACGCGCCTCGGGGTTGCTCAGGTCGACGAGCCCCGCACCGAAGCTGGTGTTGAGCAGCTCCAGTGGCGCGCCGTCCGCTCCCTTCATCAGCAGACCGCGCTCACGGGCCTCGCGCAACAGATTGCGCTGCTCACCCCCCTTCTCGGTGATATCCGCCAGGAACGGATTGGCGTAGGCCAGGGTGCGGATGCCGCGCGCCTTGAGTTCGGCGCTCAGGGCCTGCCACTGCGGGTAGTGGCGCGGGTCGAGGGTCCAGTTCCACCAGAGCTGCTTGCCGAAGCGGGTGCTGCGCTGGCCCACCCAGTCCTGCAGCCAGACGCCGGCCAGCGGCACATCGGCCGCATCGAGGCGCGCCAGCAACTCGCGCACCCGCTCGGTGCCGCCTTGCAGGCCGAGGATGGCGCCGTGCTGGGTCCAGTCCGGCAGCGGCGCCATGCGCCCGACCACGGACGTGTGAGCCCGCACCAGGGCGGCCGGGCTGTCGCCGCTGTAGATGCGCGCAGCCAGGCTGCCCTGGTGCACCTCCAGGCCCACCCGCGCCGGGTCGCGCAGGTCGAACACCTGGTAGGCACTGGATTCGCTGAAGAAGGCGCGCAACTTCGAGGTCAGGAAAAAGGGCACCGGCGCGTAGCTGCTCGACCAGTCGCCACCGGCCCGTGCAGTGAGGTCCGCAGCCAGGGTGATGGGCTGCAGGCCGCGGCCGATGCCCTGTTCCTGCACCAGGATGGGCAGGCGGCGGCCAGCCAGGTCGAAGGCGCTGAACTGCTCGCCGAAGCCGAAGAAGCGTTCGTCGGCGTCCCGCTGCCAATTCAGGTAGAGGCGGTTGAGCCGCGGGTCATCCAGCGCCACAGCCAGGCGTACGCCGCGCACGCCGTCGGCCTCCAGCACCAGGGCATAGCCGCTCACGGCACCGTCGGCGCAGCGCAGGTGACCCCGCAGCACCAGCCGCTGGCCCGCCCCCTGGAAACTGTCCAGGCTCTGCTCGCGGCAGAGGAGCTCCCGGCGCTCGTCGACGAACAATGCCCCGCGGTGCTCCTCGACCTTGGCCTCGCCGATACCAGCGGCGAGGAAGCCTCCTTCGGTGGTCCAAAGCCGCTTGCCTGGGCTGCCCTTCGGGCTCAGCACAAGGCCGTGGCCATTCCACGCCAGGCGGTAGTCGCCGAAGTCGAAATCACGGGGGATGGCGAAGGCCGGCGGCACCACCAGTTCGGCCAGCACGGCGCGCTGCTTCCACATCCGCAGCCCCTGCCATCCGGCCCCCACCGCCGCCGCTGCCAGCAACATGGCCGCCGTCCCTTTCACCCACCAGCGCATCGCTCGCCCCTTTTCTAGTCCTGCACCGCCATTTAGTCTGGCGCGCATCCTCACATCGCGGAGTCACCGTCATGCCGGTTTGGCTGCAGACCGCCCTGTTGCTCACCCTGTCCAACGTCTTCATGACGTTCGCCTGGTACGGCCATCTCAAGACCCTGAACACCAAGCCCTGGATCATCG
This sequence comes from Pseudomonas sp. 57B-090624, assembly GCF_003234055.1. Classification (NCBI taxonomy): domain Bacteria; kingdom Pseudomonadati; phylum Pseudomonadota; class Gammaproteobacteria; order Pseudomonadales; family Pseudomonadaceae; genus Pseudomonas; species Pseudomonas sp. 57B-090624. The sequence goes on along the minus strand of NZ_QKRU01000046.1, from coordinate 32,815 downwards.
CCGCCCTGATCAGCTGGGGGATCGCGCTGTTCGAGTACCTGCTGCAGGTGCCGGCCAACCGCATCGGCTACACGGCGCTCTCGGTGGGCCAGCTGAAGATCATGCAGGAGGTGATCACCCTCGCGGTCTTCGTGCCCTTCAGCGTCTACTTCATGCAGCAGCCGCTGAAACTCGATTACCTCTGGGCCGGTCTGTGCCTGCTCGGCGCGGTGTACTTCATCTTCCGCGCCTGAGGCCATTCACGCGTGGCGCGGCGGCCGTGGCGACCGACCGCGCCAGCTTCACTTCGGTGGTTCGAGGCGGGTGATCAGGCTGGAGGTATCCCAGCGCCCGCCGCCTTCGGCCTGGATCTCGCCGTAGAAGCGGTCCACCAGTTCGGTGACCGGCAGTTGCGCGCCGTTGCGCTGGGCCTCGGCGAAGACGATGGCGAAGTCCTTGCGCATCAGGTCCACGGCGAAGCCGAAGTCGAACTTGCCGTCGAGCATGCTCTGGTGGCGGTGCTCCAGCTGCCAGGACTGCGCCGCGCCCTTGCCGATCACCTCCATGGCCGCCGCCGCGTCGAGCCCGGAGCGACGCGCGAAATGCAGGGCCTCGGAAAGCCCCTGGAGCAGCCCGCCGACACAGATCTGGTTGACCATCTTGGTCAACTGGCCGCTGCCCACCGGGCCCATCAGCCGGGTCATCCGTGCGTAGCTGTCGATCACCGGCGCCGCCCGCTCGTAGAGTTCGCGCTCCCCCCCGACCATCACCGTCAGCATGCCGCTCTCGGCCCCCGCCTGGCCGCCGGAGACCGGTGCGTCGAGAAAGCCCAGCCCACGCTCGGCCGCCAGGGCGGCCAACTCCCGGGCCACATCGGCCGAGGCGGTGGTGTGATCCACCAGCACGCTGCCGGGCTGCATGCCGGCGAAGGCGCCGTCTTCCCCCAGCACCACCGCACGCAGGTCATCGTCGTTGCCCACGCAGGTCATCACCAGGTCCGAGCCCTGCGCCGCCTCGCGCGGGGTGGCGAAACTGTCGCCACCGAATTCGTCGCACCAGAGCGAGGCCTTCTCCGGCGAGCGGTTGTAGACGCGTACCTCGTGCCCTTCGCACGCCAGGTGGCCGGCCATGTGGAAGCCCATCACGCCGAGCCCGATAAAGGTCACCTTCGCCATCGCAAACCCTCCTCTGTGCAAGTCCCAGGAAGCCTAACACGCGGTTTGCCGAGCCGCGAAAGCCCCTCCATACTCGCCCGGAAGTTGCCGCAACACCCCGCAAGCGCCAAGGAGAGCCCCATGCCGCACTGGCTGGTGATAGACCTGGAGGCCACGACCGAGGAAGGCGGCTGGCCCCTGGAAGACATGGAAATCATCGAGATCGGCGCCTCGATCGTGGCTGCCGACGGTCGCGAGGTGGACCACTTCCAGCGCTTCGTACGCCCATTGCGTCGCCCCTGCCTGACCGCCTTCTGCCGCCAGCTGACCCATATCAGCCAGGCCAACATCGACGGCGCCGCGCCACTGGCGCAGGTCTGGCCGGCCTTCGAACGCTGGCTGCAGAACTACCAACCACGCCTGGTCAACTGGGTCAGCTGGGGCGATTACGACCGCCGCCAGCTGGAGCAGGAGTGGCGCCAGCAGCAGTTGGTCAGCCGCCTTGCCACCATTCCCCACCTCAACCTCAAGCAGCACTTCGCCCGCGTCCGCCAGCTCAGGCAGCCGGTGGGCCTGCACACCGCGCTGCAACTGGCCGGCCTCAGCTTCCAGGGCCAGCAGCACCGGGCGCTGGAGGATGCACGCAACACCGCGCGCCTGCTGCCCCTGGTGTTGCCCGCGACCTCCTGAAACGCCCCGCCGCATTGCCTAGTGACGCTGCAAAGCGGCTTGGGCATACTGGCGGGCCCTTTTCCAACCCCTCTCAAGGATCCCTGCCATGTTCAAGGTCAACGAGTACTTCGACGGCACCGTCAAATCCATCGCCTTCGGCATGAGCGAAGGCCCCGCCACCATCGGCGTGATGGCCCCCGGCGAATACGAATTCGGCACCAGCCAACTGGAAGTGATGCACGTCGTCGCCGGCGCCCTGACCGTCAAGCTGCCGGGCAGCGACAGCTGGGAAACCTTTGCCGCCGGCAGCAAGTTCACCGTACCGGCCGACAGCAAGTTCCAGCTGAAAGTCGCCCAGGACACCGCGTACCTCTGCGAATACCGCTGAGTCGCGATGTGGTGAAGAACCGGCCCGAGTGGCCGGTTTTTTTATGGGCGAAAGGATCGGTGCAGGGCATGGGCGGATGTGATCGCAGCGGCTCCGCAATGATGGGTTTCGCTGCGCTCTACGCCATCCTACGGGAGGCTATTCGCCTTCCCTGATATCCACCTCGATGCGCATCCCCTCCAGCTCCGCCAGGTATTCGGCTCGGCTGAACAGGCCGATGCAGGGCATCGCGCCGCGCGCCGCCAGGGTGCCTGCGGCGAGCTTGCGCACCAGCGCCACGGCGGCCATGCAGGGGATGTTGGGGCCATCGTTGTCGTGGGCGACCAGTTCCCAGGTGAGCACCAGCGGCCGGCCTTCGCCATCCAGCCCGCGCAGCGTCACGAACATGCCGCTGAGGCCGTCGCCCAGGGGCTCCACCAGCACCGCCCCCCGGCGCAGCAGCGACGCCAGGCCGACGGCGTTGCGCACCAGCCCGCCGCGCACCAGCCAGGACAGCGCCCAGGTGCCGAACTGGGTGAGGCGCAGGCCGACGCCAGCGCGGAAGCTGACGTCGCGCACGCCCGGGTAGCGCACGGGGAAGAGCTCGAGGTCGGGAATATCGCAAACGCCTACCCAGCGTGGCCCCATCGGCGCGCGGAAGGCATGCCGGCGCAGGCCCTGCCAGCCGTGGAGCGAGCCCCAGGCGCCGTCCTGCCAGACCCGCACCGGCCGGCCGCAGTAGCCGAGCACCGCTTCGAGCGTCGACAGCCCCGGCGTCTTCTCCGAGGAACTGATGCCGTGTTCGATGCTGTCCAGCCGGCTGAAGCGCGGCAGCAACTCGTCCACCACGGCCGCGCTCAGGCCCGGAACCGAGCTGGCGCCAGCACAGACCAGCAGGCCACGCTCGCGGGCAGCGGCGTCCAGCCGGTCGATGCCGCAGACGAAGGCCCGCGCATCGGCCAGGTCGATGTAATGGCAGCCCGCTTCCAGCGCCGCCTCGGCGACCCGGTAGTCCTGCCCCTGGAAGGGCCCGACGGTGGACACCACCACCTGGGCCCCCAGCTCGACGAAGGCCTGGGCCAACCCGGCCTGGTCGATATCCAGGCGTGCCGCCTCGCAACCGGTCTCCTCCGCCAGCGCCCGGGCCTTGGCCAGGTCACGCCCGGCGGCGATCACGCCGAGGCCTTCGATACTGCGCAGGCGCCGCACGATCAACCGGCCGAAATTGCCGTAGCCGCCCAGCACCAGCACCCTCAATCCATCCTTCACCACGGGCTCCCTGTGAGGCCGCTCAGGCCGTTTCTCTCGTCGTGGAAAACTGCAACTCTGCCAGGCGCGCGTAGAGCGGGCTGCTCAGCACCAGCTCCTGGTGGCGGCCGATGGCGACCAGTCGGCCCTGGTCGATGACCGCGATGCGATCGGCACTCTGCACCGTGGCCAGGCGGTGGGCGATCACCAGGGTGGTGCGCCCGCTCATCACCTCGGGCAGGGCCTGCTGGATCAGGTGCTCGCTCTCGGCGTCCAGCGCGCTGGTGGCTTCATCGAGGAGCAGGATCGGGGCATCCACCAGCAATGCGCGGGCAATGGCCAGGCGCTGTCGCTGGCCACCGGAAAGGCCGATGCCGCCGTCGCCCAGGTGCGTCTGGTAGCCCTGGGGCATGCGCTGGATGAATTCGTGGGCGTGGGCCGCCCGTGCCGCAGCCTCGACTTCGGCCTGGCTGGCAGTGGGCCGGCCATAGCGGATGTTGTCCTCGACGCTGCCGAAGAACAGCACCGGGCTCTGCGACACCAGGGCGAAGCAACGGCGCAGGTCGGCCGGGTCCAGGCGCTGGATCGGCAGGCCGTCCACCCGCACTTCGCCCTCGGTGGGGTCGAAGAAACGCAGCAGCAGGTCGAAGAGCGTGGACTTGCCGGCTCCCGAGGGGCCGACGAGCGCCAGGGTCTCGCCAGGGCGCACGCGCAGGTCGATGCCGTCGATGGCCAGGCTCTGCGGCCGCGTCGGGTAGGCGAACCGCAGGCCACGCAACTCCAGCTCGCCCTCGACCCGTTCGGGCAGGCGCAGCAGGTCGCTCTCGGGTGCCTTGATGGTGCTGCGGGTCTGCAAGAGTTCGGCGATGCGCTCGGCGGCACCGGCAGCACTCTGCAGCTCGCCGATCACCTCGCTGATGGCACCGAAGGCGGAACCGACGATCAGGCTGTAGAACACGAAAGCCGCCAGGTCACCCCCGGATATGCGCCCGGCGATCACGTCCATGCCCCCGACCCAGAGCATCACCCCCACCGCGCCGAGCACCAGCACGATGACCACGGTGATCAGCCAGGCGCGCTGGGCGATGCGCTTGCGCGCGGTGTCGAAGGCGCCTTCCACGGTGTGGCCGAAGCGCTCGCGGTCCTGGGCCTGGTGGTTGTAGGCCTGTACGGTCTTGATCTGCCCCAGGGTCTCGCCGACGTAGCTGCCGACATCGGCGATGCGGTCCTGGCTCTGCCGCGAGAGGTTGCGCACGCGGCGGCCGAAAATGAGGATCGGCGCCACCACCAGCGGCAGCGCGACGACCACGATGCCGGTCAGCTTGGGGTTGGTGACGAACAACAGGGCGATGCCGCCGATCAGCATGATGCCGTTGCGCAGCGCCAGGGACAGCGAGGAGCCGATCACCGATTGCAGCAGCGTGGTGTCGGCGGTCAGGCGCGACTGGATCTCCGAGGCGCGGTTGGTTTCGAAGAAGCCGGGGTGCAGCTCGATCAGGTGGTTGAACACCCGCTTGCGGATATCGGCGACGAAGCGCTCGCCCACCCAGGACACCAGGTAGAAGCGGCTGAAGGTACCCAGCGCCAGGGCCACCACCAGGACGAAGAACAGCAGGATCGAATGGTTCAGCGCTTCCGGCGACTGGGTCGCCAGCCCCTGGTCGACCAGCAGGCGGATGCCCTGCCCCATCGACAGCGTGATGGCGGCGGTGAACAGCAATGCCAGCAGCGCACCGACCACCCGCCAGCGATAGGGGGCGACGAAGCGCGCGGCCATGCGCAGGGCGTTGCGCTGGCGAGAGGAAAGCAGACCCATTGCGAGGACTCGTTGGGAAGGAGGCGCCACTCTGTGGTTTTTCCCGGCGCGGCGCCAGCGGCACGGAACCGCTTAGTGGTCCGCGTGGAGAAAGCGTCGCTCGTGGTCGGGGTCCGGCAACAGGCAGACCTCGTGGCGACCGAACAGCCGGTAGCGGTTCAGCGCGATGCGGTCGTAGAGCCAGTCGCGCAGGAACGCCGGCACCACGCGCGACACCGTGGCCAGGCGCCAGGGCCAGGGCAACTGGCGGGCGATGCGCAGCACCGCGTCGGAACGCACGAACAGATCGCGACCCTCGATGTAGGCCATGGTGTCGAAGTGGTCGGTGGGCATGCCGTACCAGCGCAGGATCGCCTGGCCTTCGGGGGACTGCACCGAGGCCAGCCTGAACAGGTGTTCGCGGTCATGGCGGATCAGGAAGCGCGCCCAGCCGTTGCACAGCCTGCACACGCCATCGAAGAGCACCACCCGCTCGCCGGGCCGGATGTGGGGGGGAAAGGAATCAGCGCTCATCACGCGCTCCCGCTCAGGAAAGGAGGGTGCAGATACTAACAGGCGCCGAATCAACGTTCTGCGATGCGGTAGTGCCCGATGATCCGGTAGCGGAAGAGGATGTCCTCCTCCTGGGTACCCCGCCCGATGTTGTGCAGCGCCAGCGGCGCGCCCTCGGCACTGGTGCGATCGGACAGGATGCCGATGTGCTGCAGGCCGCGCCCCAGGTCCCAGGTGACGATGTCGCCGGGGCGGTAGCTGGCGGCCTGGTCGCTGGGCGTCAGCGCCATGCCCTGGCGCTTGAACCAGGTCATCAGGTTGGGCACGCGGCGATGGTCGATGTTCGGGTCGGGGCGCTTCAGGCCCCAGTTGCGCGGGTAGGCGGAGAAGTGGCTGCGCATGTCCTCGTGCACCAGTTTCTGCAGGTCCAGGCCCTGCTCGCGCAATGCGCGGATCACCACATCGGTGCACACCCCGGTGGCCAGCGGTACGTCGCCACCGGGGTAGGCGATGCGCCGGTAGACCGGGTCGTAGCTGAGGGTCACGCCGACCTGCGCACGCGCCGAATCCACCAGGCGCCCGGCATCCACCGCCGCCTCGGCCCCCAGGCTGGCCAGCAGCAGGTACAGGCAGAACAGTCGCTTGAACATGATCAACCCCGCCCTTGCGGGAATTGCGGCAGGGCATCGTCGATGTCCCACCAATTGGCCCTGGAAGCCACGTAGGCATGGTTCGCGGGGCGCGTGGCCAGCTCGCCTTCCAGCAGGCCGGCGCGGATGCGCAGTACGCCGGGTGCCTTCTCGCTCTGGCTGTAGAGGGGCGAGCCACACTGCTCGCAGAACACCCGCTGCTTGCCCGGTGAGGAGCTGAAGGCGCGCAGCAGCTGCGCTCCGGCGAGCAGGCGGAAGCGCGTCTCGTCCACCGGGATATTGGTGACGAAGGGCGTGCCCTGCGCCTTGCGGCACTGGCTGCAGTGACAGATCTGGATCGGCGCCAGCTCACCCTCGATCTCGAAGCGGACTCCGCCGCACAGGCAACCACCCTGGACCATGTTTCCCTCCTCGGACAGGTGTGCAGCGGCAAGAGTAGCGGAGCGGAAGGCAACGGAAAATGCCCGATGGTGTGAGCCATCGGGCCAAGGGTATGCAGCTGTGCAAAGGAGCCTGCCGATCCGGGACTCCACCCCAGACGCCCCAACCATAAGCCCTGAGGAGAATGCGCCGGGGGCGGAAGCATCGGATCGGCAGGCCCGGCCAACCTTAAGGATCGGTCCGGGGCAATACCAGGGGCGCCCGCCGCTTGCGCTCTAGGTCGGTTCCCAGCGCGCTGTAGTCATCTGCCGGTCAGGCCTCGGTATCGACTTCGCCGGCCCAGCCCAGCGGGTACAGCAGCTCTTCCTTGTAGCCCGCCCAGACGCGCACCGCATCGGGGAAGGCGTCGTCCAGCTGCGGATCGCCGCTGTCCACCAGCAGGGGCCGGCCTTCGAGGGTGCCGAGCTTGCGCTTGGTGGCCACCACCCGCAGGCGTTCGAGGCCGATGGCGCGCAGCACACGCGGGCTGATCTGCTGGTTGCCGCGACCGATGATGTGGCCCTGGCCGCCGATGGCGGTGACCAGGAGGAAGGCCGGATGGCCATCCACGAGTGCGAACAGCTGGGCTTCGGTAACGTCACGGGCGATCACCTGGCCGTTCTCGATCACGTCCACGCCCAGCAGGGTGGTCTCCAGGCCGAGGTTGCCCGCCAGGCCATGCAGGGTCGAGCCGGGACCGAAGACATAGCGCACGTCCGCCTCCCAGCTGTCCGCCAGCCAATCGGCGAGTTCGACCAGCACCAGTTCTTCGGACTCCATGCCCGCCTGCTTCACGTGCTGCATGAAGTGGCCCTCCACCGGCACCGTCAGCTCGCCGTACCAGCGTGCCGCCACCTTGCCATCGCGCAGGGCGGCCTCGTCGAGGTCGCGCACCTCGCCACTGGCCAGGCGTACCAGCCCGCCTTCGACCAGGCGTCGCGCCAGCTCCCCGGCGGCGCGCGGGCTGATGGCATAGACCCCGGAATGAATCTTCACCCCCGCCGGGATGCCCAGCACCGGCTGGCCTTCGCGGGCCACGGCGCTGACATCCCGGGCCGTGCCGTCGCCCCCGGCGAAGAGGATCAGCGACACCCCCGCCTCCTGCAGCGCCATCACCGCATGGCGGGTGTCGGCAGCGCTGCTGGTGGCCCCCTCCAGGGCTCCGACCAGGCGATGACGGAAACCCATGCGCGCCAGAAGGTCAGCGCCCATGGCACCGGGGAAGGTGAGGAATTCGAGACGCTCCGCCAGGGGCAGCAGGGACTCCAGCGCCAGGCGCGTGCGCTCCTCGGCGCGAGGCAGGGCGCCACGCGCCAGGGCCTCGGCGGCGACACCATCACTGCCCTTGAGTGCAGCCGTGCCGCCCAACCCGGCCAGGGGATTGATGATCAGGCCCATACGGAATATCGACATGCCAACCTCTTCGCTGAACTCTCGGCCCGCGCTGCGGGTCAACCTGTGGGACCGGACGGCCAGCGCGATTGGCACAATCGCTGCAGATACCCTCCGGTCCCATTGCTTTACGGCGTAATACTGGCGCCTGACTGTCACTGCGCGTTCATCTATGGGACCTAGACTGCGCGCACCACCTGATGAGGAGACAGGCCATGAGCTTGCAGAACAGCACTTCCACCCGCCGGGTCGTTCCACTTCAACCGCAGCAGCCCGTTGGCGGCGCGATCATCGACGCGCAAGGTCGCGAGATTCCGATCACCGAAGGCATGATCCAGCATGCCTGCAAGGAACTGGACAAGCAGTCGGTCAGCGCCCGCAAACAGGCCTGACCCGCTTCGCTCCACTCCGAAGGCCCGGGCACCTGCCCGGGCCTTTTCATTCCGGCGTCCTGGCCGGCGATCAGGCCAGCTCGGCGCCCAGCGCCCTCACCCACTGCGCCAGTTGCGGCGCCTCGCCCTGAAGCCGCACCCGCAGGCCGTCGATTTCCCGGCGCACCGGGTAGTGCTTGCGCAGGGCGTCGAAGGCCAGGCGGCGCTGTGCGGCATCGCCCACCAGGCTGCGGCGGAAGTCGGCGTCGTCACGGCGCGGGTCGTACACCGCGCGGCACAGCATGGCCAGGGCCCAGACCGGGTCGGCACTGGCGTCCAGGGTCAATTCAGGCAGCCAGGGCGCGGGCAGCAACGCATCCAGATGCACGCTTTCCTCGATTCCATGGGCACGGCAGAACGCCTGGTAGATCTGCGCGGTGCCGCGCAGCTTGCCGTCCAGGCTGTAGCCGGCGATGTGCGGCGTGGCGATGCGGCAGAGTGCGGCCAGCTCAGGGTCTACCTCGGGCTCGCCTTCCCAGACGTCCAGTACCGCGCGCAGGTCCGGCCGGCTACGCAGCACATCGCGCAATGCCAGGTTGTCCACCACCGCGCCCCGGCTGGCATTGATCAGCCAGCAGCCGGGCTTGAGCCGCGCCAGTTCAGCGGCACCCAGCAGATGGTGGGTGGGATGGGCACCGCCTTTGTCCAGCGGAGTGTGCAGGCTGATGGCATCGCACTGCTCCAGCAGGGTCGCCAGGTCGACGTAGTCTCCGCCTTCGGCCAACTGGCGCGGCGGGTCGCAGACCAGCACCCGCCAGCCCAGGCCGCGCAGCACCTCCACCAGGCGTCCGCCCACCTGGCCGGCACCGACCACGCCGTAGGTACGGGTCGTCGGCGAGACGCCTTCGTCCTCGGCCAAGGTCAGCAGGCTGCCCAGCACGAAATCCACCACGCCCCGGGCATTGCAGCCCGGCGCGCTGGACCAGGCGATGCCGGCTTCGGCGAACCAGTCCAGATCCAGGTGATCGGTGCCGATGGTGCAGGTGCCGACGAAGCGCACCGCGCTGCCTTCCAGCAGGGCGCGGTCGACACGGGTCACCGAGCGCACCAGCAGCACCTCGGCGTCGTCCAGGGCGGCACGGTCGATGGCCCGGCCCGGCAGGCGGCGGATGGAGCCGAAACCGCCGAAGAAGGCGTCGACCAGGGGGATGTTTTCGTCAGCAAGGATTCGCATGGCGCTCTCCGGGGGCAAGGCGGTCATTCTACGGAATCCACCCACCCGGCGTCGCCTCGCAGGCACGCATCGCCCCTCTTTCCTGACTGCATCGTCAAGGCGTAAACTACGCGGTCTTTCGCCTCCGCTGCCCTCTATCGCCGGCATTCCCCCTGCCACGGCCAGGCCAGCGCCCGTTGCGAGCCCATCGCAGCCAGGCATGCCCACCCCGTGGGCCACAAGCAATACGGACGCCACCGCCGTACCGGTGAACGCTTCACAGCCATGGAAAGACCCCCCGTGACAATCCAGACTCGCCTCGACCGTACCCGTCGCGAATTGCGTGCCCTATTCACCCTCGCCCTGCCGATCATGATCGCCCAGCTCTCCCACTCGGCCATGGGATTCGTCGACGCCGTGATGGCAGGCCGCGTCAGCCCGCGTGACCTGGCCGCCGTGGCCCTGGGCAACTCCATATGGGTGCCGGTGTTCCTGTTGATGACCGGCACCCTCCTGGCCACCACCGCGAAAGTCGCCCAGCGCCATGGGGCCGGCCAGGACGCCGAGATCGGCCCGCTGGTGCGCCAGGCACTGTGGCTGGCCGTGGTGGTCGGCATCGCCGGCGCCGGCCTGCTGCTGTGCGCCGAGCCCGTGCTGCAGTTGATGGGGGTGGAAGAAGACCTGGTGATCCCGAGCATGGGCTACCTCCACGGCATCGCCTTCGGCCTGCCGGCAGTGGCCCTCTACCAGGTGCTGCGCTGCTGCAGCGACGGCCTCGGTCGAACCCGCCCGAGCATGGTGCTGGGCATCTGCGGACTGCTGCTGAACATTCCCCTGAACTACGTGCTGATCTACGGCCACCTGGGCTTCCCGGCCATGGGCGGCGTCGGCTGTGGCTGGGCCAGCGGCACCGTCATGTGGTTGATGTTCTTCGGCATGCTGGCCTGGGTGAACATCGCCAAGGTCTACAAGCCGAGCGGCCTGTTCAATCACTTCGAGAGGCCGAGCTGGGCGGTGATCCGCCGCCTGCTGAGCGTGGGCCTGCCCATCGGCATCGCGATCTTCGCCGAGTCGAGCATCTTCGCGGTGATCGCCCTGCTCATCGGCGGCCTCGGCGCCAATGTGGTGGCCGGGCACCAGATCGCGCTGAACTTCAGTTCGCTGGTGTTCATGATCCCCTACTCCCTGGCGATGGCCGTGACCGTACGTGTCGGCCACTCCCTGGGCCGCGGCACACCGCGTGACGCGCGCTTCTCCGCCGGCCTGGGCATGGCCGTGGCACTGACCTACGCCTGCCTCTCGGCCAGCCTGATGCTGCTGTTGCGCGAACAGATCGCCGCCATCTATACGCCGGATGCGCAGGTGATCGCAGTGGCCGCGTCGCTGATCGTGTTCGCCGCGCTGTTCCAGTTCTCCGATGCCATCCAGGTCACCGCCGCCGGCGCCCTGCGCGGCTACCAGGACACCCGGGTGACCATGGTGCTGACACTGTTCTCCTACTGGGGCATCGGCCTGCCCGTCGGCTATTTGCTGGGGCTCACCGACTGGCTGGGCGAACCCACCGGCCCGCGTGGCCTGTGGCAGGGGCTGATCGTCGGCCTCACGGTGGCGGCGGTGATGCTGTCGTTCCGCGTCGCCCGTAGCGCACGCTCGCGCATCCGCATGGGCGAGCGGCTGGGCGTGGCGGAGCCGGCCTGAGGTCCAGCGGCCCCCCGCGTTCGCGAGGGTGACGGGGACGGTCGCGCGCCCAGGGGCCTCGTCATACCCGCGCAGGCGGGGCTCCACCCGACCACCGCACCGACATGCCTCCAGACAGCAAGAAGCCCGCATCAGGCGGGCTTCTTCGCATCCGGGGCGGGCCTCATTCGGCTTTCTTGCGGATCCAGTACAGGTAGGTACCGGCCTCTTCGCCCTGCTCCACCAGCTCGTGGCCGAGGAACATGCAGAACTTGGGAATATCCCGCCGGGTCGACGGGTCGGTGGCGATGACCTTGAGCAGACCGCCAGACGGCAGGTCGCGCACCTTGTTGTGCAACATCATCACCGGCTCAGGGCAATTGAGGCCGGTGGCATCGAGAATGGCATCAGGCTGATCGGACATGGGGTACTCCAGGAACAGGTCGCCATTGTGGCGTAAAGCGCCGGGCACGCCCAGCCCGGCCGATGCCCGGCGCGGCTGGGCGTGGGGCCTCAGCGGTCCAGGCGACGCAGGTGGCAGGTCACTTCCTCGCGGTCGTGATAGAGCTGCTTGCAGGCGATGGACACCTTGATCCTGCGCTCGCGGAAGCTGTCTTCCAGGCGCTGCAGCAGGCGCTGCACCTCGGCGTAGCGCTGCTTCATCGGCAGCTTGAGGTTGACCACCGCCTCGCGGCACAGCCCCTCGCCTATCCAGGTCTCCAGCAGCGCGGCGTTGCGCGCCGGCTTCTCGACGATGTCGCAGACCATCCAGTCCACCGGCTGCTTCGGCTTGAAGGTGAAGCCGTCGACCATCAGGTGCTGCACGAGCCCCGTCTCCATCAGGCTTTCGGCCATGGGGCCGTTGTCGATGGCGGTGACCAGCATGCCGCGACGCACCAGCTGGTAGGTCCAGCCACCGGGGGATGCGCCGAGGTCGACGCCGGTCATGTCCTCGGAGAGCCGTGTTTCCCACTGCTCGCGGGGGATGAAGGTGTGCCAGGCCTCCTCAAGCTTCAGCGTGGAGCGGCTCGGCGCCTCGCGGGGGAACTTCAGGCGCGGGATGCCCATGGGCCAGAGCGCGGAGTTGTCCGCCTCGGCGAGGCCGGCGAACACCTCGCGGCCACTGCGGAAGGTCAGCAGCAAACGCGGCTTGCCCGGGTCATCCACCAGGCGCCCGGCCTTCTCCAGCGCCTTGCGCAGGGGCGCCTCGAACTTCTTGCAGAAATTCGACAGCTCCTTGCCTTCGTTGGTGTCCAGCACCTCCAGCCACAGGCTGCCGCACACCGGGTAGTCGGCCAGGTGCGCCAGCAGCACGCTGATGCGATCGGTCTCCGGCAGGGCCAGGAAGCCGCCACGGGCCCACTGGCGCGGGAAGATCAGGCGCGCGAAACGCTGGCCGCGCATCAGCCGCTCGGCGCCGTCGGCATCCTGGCAGATGAACTCGGCACAGGCACTGTTGGCCTTGCCCTTGGCGTAGCCGGGCACGTCCAGTCGGGCGGCCAGGTCGGATATCTCGGCGCACACTTCGCCCTCGAAACCGGGGCGGCAGTGCAGGAACAGGCTATTCATCGGGGTGTCTCCTTGGCCGCGCACTATAGAGCCGAAGCGCCCGATTTCACACACTAACCGATGGAAAATTCCTACGCCCGCAGTGATGCGACAAGAGGAACCATGCTGGCGGAACGTGAGTCCAGAACATGGCGGAACCTGCCAAGCAGAGCTAGCTTTCCAAGGTTCCGCCCCCTGTATCGGCCCATGCCGTGTGGGCCAAAAGGAGATGTCGCATGCCTTCCCTGGATAGCCTGAACAGCCGCCGCACCCTCGAGGTGGACGGCAAGACCTATCACTACTTCAGCCTGCCAGAGGCCGCCAAGCGCCTCGGCAGCCTCGACAAACTGCCCCTGTCCCTGAAAGTGCTGCTGGAGAACCTGCTGCGCTGGGAGGACAACGAGACCGTCGGCCGCGAGGACCTCGAAGCCCTGGTGGCCTGGCAGAAGACCCGCAGCTCCGAGCGCGAGATCCAGTACCGCCCGGCGCGGGTATTGATGCAGGACTTCACCGGCGTGCCCGCCGTGGTCGACCTGGCCGCCATGCGTGATGCCGTGGCGAAGGCCGGCGGCGACCCACAGAAGATCAACCCGCTCTCGCCGGTGGACCTGGTGATCGACCACTCGGTGATGGTGGACCGCTTCGCCAGCCCCGAGGCCTTCGAGCAGAACGTCGAGATCGAGATGGAGCGCAACGGCGAGCGCTACGCCTTCCTGCGCTGGGGCCAGAACGCCTTCGACAACTTCAGCGTGGTGCCGCCGGGCACCGGCATCTGCCACCAGGTCAACCTCGAGTACCTGGGCCGCACCGTCTGGACCCGCGACGAGGACGGCAGGACCTACGCCTTCCCCGACACCCTGGTGGGCACCGACTCCCACACCACCATGATCAACGGCCTCGGCGTGCTCGGCTGGGGCGTGGGCGGCATCGAGGCGGAAGCGGCGATGCTCGGCCAGCCGGTGTCGATGCTGATCCCCGAGGTGATCGGCTTCAAGCTCAGCGGCAAGCTCAAGGAAGGCATCACCGCCACCGACCTGGTGCTCACCGTCACCCAGATGCTGCGCAAGAAGGGCGTGGTGGGGAAATTCGTCGAGTTCTACGGCGACGGCCTCGCCGACCTGCCCCTGGCCGACCGCGCCACCATCGCCAACATGGCCCCGGAATACGGCGCCACCTGCGGCTTCTTCCCGGTGGACGAGATCACCCTGGGCTACCTGCGCCTCTCCGGCCGCCCGGAATCCACGGTCAAGCTGGTGGAGGCCTACTGCAAGGCCCAGGGCCTATGGCGCAACGCCGGTGACGAACCGGCGTTCACCGACAACCTGTCCCTGGACATGGGCACGGTGGAAGCCAGCCTGGCCGGGCCCAAGCGCCCGCAGGACCGGGTGCCGCTGACCCAGGTGGCCAGCACCTTCGACGACCTCATCGCCCTGCAACTCAAGCCCAGCGCCAAGGAGGACGGCCGCCTGCTCAGCGAGGGCGGCGGAGGCACCGCCGTGGGCGGCAGCGTGCAGAGCGGCGTGATGGACTACGAATACGAGGGCCGCACCCACCGCCTGAGCGACGGCGCCGTGGTGATCGCCGCCATCACCTCCTGCACCAACACCTCCAACCCCAGCGTGATGATGGCCGCCGGCCTGGTGGCGAAGAAGGCCGTGGAAAAGGGCCTGACGCGCAAGCCCTGGGTGAAGAGTTCCCTGGCGCCCGGCTCCAAGGTGGTGACCGAGTACTTCGCCGCCGCCGGGCTGACTAAGTACCTCGATGAGCTGGGCTTCGACCTGGTGGGTTACGGCTGCACCACCTGCATCGGCAACTCCGGCCCGCTGCTGGAGCCCATCGAGAAGGCCATCCAGCAGGGCGACCTGACCGTGGCCTCGGTGCTCTCCGGCAATCGCAACTTCGAAGGCCGCGTGCACCCGCTGGTGAAAACCAACTGGCTGGCCTCCCCGCCGCTGGTGGTGGCCTATGCCCTGGCTGGCAGCGTGCGCCTGGACATCAGCCGCGAACCGCTGGGCGAAGGCAAGGACGGCAAGCCTGTGTACCTGAAGGACATCTGGCCGAGCCAGAAGGAGATCGCCGACGCCATCGCCAAGGTGGACACCGCCATGTTCCGCAAGGAATACGCCGAGGTCTTCGCCGGCGACGAGAAATGGCGCGCCATCCAGGTGCCCGAATCGGACACCTATGCCTGGCAGGCCGACTCCACCTACATCCAGCACCCGCCCTTCTTCGCCGATATCGCCGGTGCGCCCCCCAAGGTGGAAGACGTGCAAAAGGCCCGGGTCCTCGCCTTGCTGGGGGATTCGGTGACCACCGACCACATCTCCCCTGCCGGCAACATCAAGGCCGACAGCCCCGCCGGGCGCTACCTGCGGGAAAACGGCGTGGAGCCGGCCGACTTCAACTCCTACGGCTCGCGGCGTGGCAACCACGAGGTGATGATGCGCGGCACCTTCGCCAACATCCGCATCCGCAACGAGATGCTCGGCGGCGAGGAAGGTGGCAACACCCTGCATGTGCCCAGCGGCGAGAAGCTGGCCATCTATGACGCCGCCATGCGCTACCAGGCCGAAGGCACGCCGCTGGTGATCTTCGCCGGCAAGGAATACGGCACCGGCTCCTCCCGCGACTGGGCGGCCAAGGGCACCAACCTGCTGGGGGTCAAGGCGGTGATCGCCGAGAGCTTCGAGCGCATCCACCGCTCCAACCTGGTGGGCATGGGCGTGCTGCCGCTGCAGTTCAAGGAGGGTACCGACCGCAAGAGCCTGGGCCTGACCGGTAAGGAGACCATCAGCATCAAGGGCCTCAGTGGCGTCAAGCTGCGCCCGCATATACCGCTGACCCTGGAGATCACCCGCGAAGACGGCACAACGGAGAAGGTCGAGGTGCTGTGCCGTATCGACACCCTCAACGAGGTCGAGTACTTCAAGGCCGGCGGCATCCTCCACTACGTGCTGCGCCAGTTGCTGGCCAGCTGACCCGGGAGGCCTGTAGGGGCGAAGCAGAAGCGGGCGAATGAATTCGCCCCTCCAGCCTCCCCATTTCTGCACGACTTCGGGACCGTAGCCCGGACTTCAGTCCGGGAATGCCAACCCCGGGCTGGAGCCCGGGCTACTGGCTGAAGATCATGTGCCGTTCGGATAGTGCCGCGCCAGGAAGCCCAGCAGATGGGCGTTCACCTCGCGCGGCTTTTCGTTCTGCAGCCAGTGCCCGCACTCGGCGATCACGTGCTGTTCCAGGCCGGGCACGCTGCGCGGCATGACCTTGATGCTGTGGGCCTCCAGGGTGCCGACCGGGTCCTTGTCGCCGATGAGGAACAGGGCCGGCTGCAACACCTGCCTGCCCTGCAGCGGCTCGGTGCGCTGCCAGCTGCGCTCGAAGTTGCGGTACCAGTTGAGCGCACCGTGGAAGCCGCGCCCCTCGAAGGTCTGCAGGTACTCGGCGAAGGCCGCCTCGTCGCACCAGGCCGGCAGCTGGCCGGGGTCCTGCATGCCGTCGAACAGCGTCGCGCCGGCGGGCTTGTCCTGGAGGAAGAAGTCCCGGGGCACGGCGGCGGAGCTGTTGTGCATCATCATCCGCAGGGTGCGCGGGATGTCGGCATCCAGCTCGCGCTCGGCGACGCCCGGCGTCTGGAAATAGAGGATGTAGTTGAAGCGCCCGGCGAAGTGCTGACGCATCGCCTCGGTCGCCGGTTGCTTCGGGCGACCGCCGAAAGGCACCGCCATGCCGACCACCGCCTTGACCCGCAGCGGCTCCAGCAGTGCCAGGTGCCAGGCCACCGGAGCGCCCCAGTCGTGCCCGATGACGCAGGCCTCATGCTGGCCGAGGGCGTCCATGGCGGCCTGGATATCGCCGCAGAGGGTGATCAGGTCATAAGCGGCGGGATCGCTCGGGGCACTGCTGCCGCCGTAGCCGCGCATCTCCGGTACCAGCACGCGGTAGCCGGCGGCCAGCAGCGGCTCGATCTGGTTGCGCCAGGAATGCCAACACTCGGGGAACCCATGCAGCAGCCAGAGTGGCCGCCCATCCTCGGGGCCCGCGCAATACAGCCCCAGGCGGATGCCGTTGACCTCCAGCAGGCGATGTTCGAGCGCGCTCATGGGCTTTCCTCAATCGTTGCGGTGCAGGCGCCCACTATGACAAAGGCACGCCCGGGGGCGTGCCTTTATCGATGTCGCGAATGCCCGGGACTCATCAACCCTGGGCGGTGGCCCAGTCGATCAGCCCGAACTGCCAGGTGGCAAGGATCAGCAGGCCGAAGCCGATGCGGTACCAGGCGAAGGCCGCGTAGCTGTGGTTGCCGATGAACTTGAGGAGCGCGCGCACGGCGATCATCGCGAAGATGAAGGAGACCACGAAGCCCAGGGCGAACACCGGCAGGTCGGAGGGCTGGAACAGGTGGCGGTACTTGTAGCCCGAGTACACCGCCGCGCCGACCATGGTGGGCATGGCGAGGAAGAAGGAGAACTCGGTGGCCGCCTTGCGCGACAAGCCGAACAGCAGCCCGCCGATGATGGTGGCGCCGGAGCGCGAGGTGCCGGGCACCAGCGCCAGGCACTGGGCGAAGCCCACCTTGAGGGCCTGCTTCCAGTTCATGTCGTCCACCGTCTCGGCCTGGATCAGGTGATCGCGACGCTCGGCCCAGAGCATGATCACCCCGCCGATGACCAGCGCCGTGGCCACGGTGATGGGGTTGAACAGGTAGTGGTGGATCAGGTCGGCGAAGGCCACGCCCAGGATCACCGCCGGGAAGAAGGCCACCAGCAGGTTGCCGGTGAAGCGCTGGGCGCTGCGCTCGCGAGGCAGGCCCACCACCACGTCGAAGATCTTGCGCCGGTATTCCCAGACCACGGCGAGGATGGCGCCGAGCTGGATGATGATGTTGAACGCCTGGAAGCGCTCACCACCGAAGCCGATCAGGTCCGCGACGATGATCTGGTGGCCGGTGCTGGAGATCGGCAGGAACTCCGTGATGCCTTCGACTACGCCCAGAATCAAGGCCTGGAAGGCCGTCCAAAAATCCATTGGTTCTCCCCAAGGCTCGCCCGATGGCGGCCTGCTCGAAAAGGTGTGTGGTGTGGCCCGGACGGGTGCCGTGCGCGGCTGAGACCAGCCACAGTGACGCGGGTTCCCGGCCGACGATCTGCATCAGGTTTGCCGGCCGAAGGCCGAAATGCTATCAGACATGATGTGGATTCGCGCGTGGCAACGACCGCGCTGGAGTGCGAAATCCGGCCGCAGAACAATAACGAGTCAGGAGCCCCCGACCATGAACCTTCGCAGTCTGCCCATCAGCCGCCGCCTCTGGCTGATCCTCGTCGTCGCGGTGTCGATGCTGGTGGTTCTCGGGATGGCCATGCTCCAGCAGATCCACAGCGACCTGCTGCATGGCAAGGAGCTCAAGACCCAGCACGTGGTGCAGACCGCCGCCGGCGTGCTGCAGCACTTCCAGGCCCAGGAGGCTGCCGGCACCCTGCCCCGCGAAGAAGCCCAGAAGCAGGCCATGCAGGCCATCCGCGCGCTGCGCTATGACAAGAACGACTACTTCTGGATCAACGACCTGACCCCGCGCATGGTCATGCACCCGACCAACCCGAAGCTGGAGGGGCAGGACCTCTCCGGCTACAAGGACCCGGACGGCAAGCCGCTGTTCAACGACATGGTGGCCGTGGCCCGCAGCAAGGGCGCGGGCTTCGTCGACTACCGCTGGCCGAAGCCGGGCGCCAGCGACCCGGTGCCCAAGGTGTCCTACGTGCAGCTTTTCGAACCCTGGGGCTGGGTGATCGGCTCGGGCATCTACATCGACGACATGCAGGAGGAGTTCTGGTCCCAGGCCCTGCGCGCCTCCTTCATCGGCCTGGTGATCGCCCTGATCATGGCGGTGCTGGTGGTGGTGATCGCCCGCAGCATCACCCGCCCGCTGCAGGACGTTGTGGCGGCCATGGCCAACATCGCCAGCGGCGAAGGTGACCTGACCAGTTCGCTGGATGGCCAGGGTCGCGACGAGATCACCGCGCTTTCCGGGCACTTCAACGCCTTCACCAGCAAGCTGCGCGGGGTCATCCGCCAATCACTGGACGCTGCCGGCGCACTGGACCAGGCCGCCGGCTCCCTGGGCGGCATCGCCAGCAACGGCCAGCGCCACAGCGAGCAGCAATCCCAGCAGATGGAGCTGGTGGCCACCGCCATCAACGAGGTCACCTACGGCGTACAGGACGTGGCGAAGAACGCCGAGCACGCCGCCAGCGAGGTGCGCACCGCCGAAGACCAGGCACGCCTCGGCCAGAGCAACATCGACGCCAGCCTGCGGCAGATCGGCCAGCTCTCCGACACCATCGGCCAGGCCGTGGAGGTGATCCGCTCGCTGGCCGAGGAAAGCTCGCAGATCGGCACCGTCCTGGAAGTGATCCGCTCCATCGCCGAGCAGACCAACCTGCTGGCGCTCAACGCCGCCATCGAGGCCGCCCGCGCCGGCGAGCAGGGCCGTGGCTTCGCCGTGGTCGCCGACGAAGTGCGCCTGCTGGCCCAGCGCACGCAGAAATCCACCGCCGAGATCCACGGCATGATCGAGCGCCTGCAAGGCAACTCCGAAGCGGCGGTGAAGGTGATCAACGAAAGCAGCCGCGCCTCGCAGCTGACCGTGGAGCAGGCCAGCCAGGCCGGCGAAAGCCTCGGGCAGATCGCCCAGTCGTTGCGCAACCTCACCGGGCTCAACGCCTCCATCGCCAGTGCCACCCTGCAGCAGTCCCACGTGGTGGAGGACATCAACCAGAATGTGACCCAGGCAGCCAGCTTGGCCCATGACAACGCGATGGCTTCAGAGCAGACTAGCGCCGCCAGTCAGCAGCTCAGCCAACTGGCCGAGCAGTTGAACCGCTTGTTGAGACAATTCCGCGTTTGAGGACCGGCATGGGCAACATGGAGCACCAGGAGGTCGACCTCGGCCAGCAGCAGAACCAGGACCTGATCTGGGACCTGGACAGCATCGCCCGTCGCGAGCTGGCCGAGCGTTTCATCCGTCTGTTCGAGAACCGCCTGTGCGTGTACTCCGAGTCCACGCGCCAGCTTTACACCAACTACAGCCTGCATTTTCCCGCCGATCTCGGGCGCAAGATGGTGGTGCTGCCCAACCCCTACGCCTTTCACGACACCCTCCACGGGATCGAGGCCGCCGCGGTGCTCAAGACCGGCCTCTTCGTGTTGCCCGGCGTGGTACTCGGCAAGCCGGGGTTGCTGCTCAGCACGCGCATCGAGGAAGGCGGCCCGAAGCCCAAGACCATGCCCTTCAAGCCGGCACTGGCGCAGATCATCAGCAACCAGCGCAAGCGCGGCGACGTCTTCCTGCCGATACTCATGAAGGGCGACCTGCGCGAGTTCGACCAGCAGATGCCCTACATCCACCTGCACCGCCTGCAGGTGCACAAGCTGCCGCACCTCTCCACCTTCGAGCGCGACGACATCCAGCAGAGCATCACCCGCAAGCTGCTGATGCTCTACCGCCAGGCCGACAGCCTGGTCTGCTGAGGCTTGCCCCGGGCGCCCGGCGAACCGGGCAGCGCGGGCAAGACCGGGTGCCCTCCTCCTGGCTAGAGTCGACCCGTGACCCGCCAAGGAAACCCACCACCATGCCCTGGTACCTCGAAGCCCCGCTGAGCATCATCGCCGGCCTGCTCTTGGCCAACTTCATCGAATGGTTCTTCCACAAGCATGTGCTCCACGGCCTGGGCCGGGTACGCGGGCGCTTCTGGAGCTTCCATTTCCACGAACACCACGGCAACGCCCGCCGCCATGCCTTCCGCGACCCCTGCTACGAGCGCTTCCCGCTGGGCTGGCACGCCCAGGGCAAGGAAGCCTGGGCACTGCTGCTGGCCAGCCTGGCCGCCAGCCCGCTGTGGCTGGTGGCGCCCTGGCTGACCGCGACCCTCTGGTACTGCGCGGCGAACTACTACCGCACCCACCGCCGCTCCCACGAGGACCCGGACTGGGCACGCCGCCACCTGCCCTGGCACTACGACCACCACATGGGGCCCAACCCCCACGCCAACTGGTGCGTGACGCGGCCCTGGTTCGACCACCTGCTGGGCACCCGCGAGCGGTACCTGGGCACCGAACGCGAGCGCCAGGACCGGCAACGCCTGGCGGCCAGGGCGCCCGCCGCCGGCTGAAGCCGCTACAATCGGCGGCTCTTTCCACGAGGGTCGCCCGTGTCGCCACTTGAACTCTTCGCCGCCGCGCTCGGCGTGCTCGCCGTCTGGCTCACCACCCGGCAGAACCGCTGGTGCTGGCCCATCGGCCTGGCCATGGTGCTGATCTACGCCTGGATCTTCTTCGAGGTGAAGCTCTATTCCGACATGCTGCTGCAGGGCATCTACGCCGTGCTGCAAGGCTACGGCTGGTGGCAATGGACCCGGGGCGGCGCACGCCATGACGGCCGCGAGGTCAGCCGCCTGGCGCCGGCGCAGCTGGCGACGGGCCTGGGCCTGGGGGCCGCCGGCAGCCTGGCGCTGGGCTACGTGATGGCGACCCACACCGACGCCGCCGCGCCCTGGCTGGACGCGGCGCTGACCGGGTTCAGCCTGGTGGCCCAGGTGTGGATGGCGCAGAAGCGCCTGGAATGCTGGGCGCTGTGGATCGTGGTGGACGTGATCTTCGTCGGCCTGTTCCTCAGCAAGGCGCTGTACCTGACCGCCGCGCTCTACGCGCTGTTCACCCTGCTGGCGGTGCACGGCTGGCGGCTATGGCGGCAACCGCAGGCGAGCCCGGCATGAAGGTGCTGGTACTGGCCGGCCCCGAGTCCAGCGGCAAGAGCTGGCTGGCCGGCGAGATCGCCGCGCGCTTCGGCGGCCGGGTGGTGGGCGAGTACGTGCGCGAGTTCATCGACGAGCAGCAGCGCGACACCTGCTACGCCGACATCCCCCTGATCGCCCGGGGGCAATTGCAGCGCGAGGACGCGGCGCGGGCCGAGCGGCCGGCGCTGCTGGTGCTGGATACCCACCTGCTGAGCAACATCCTCTGGAGCCGCACGCTGTTCGGCGACTGCCCGGCCTGGCTGGAGACGGCCCTGGCCGAACGCCGCTACGACCTGCACCTGCTGCTGAGCCCGGAAGGCGTGCCCTGGGTGGGCGATGGGCAGCGCTGCCAACCGGCACTGGCCGAGCGATTGGCATTCTTCCACGCCAGCGAGGCGTGGCTGAAGGCGCGGGGGCAACGCTACGTAGTGCTGGAGGGGGATTGGGCCGAGCGCCGCGAGGCGGCGCTGGCTGCGGTGTCAGCCTGGCTGGCCGAGTAGCAGGCCGCCCCAGGCCACCAGCAGGCTGGTGACGACGCCGATGGTCAGCGGGCGGCGCAGGGCCGGGTACCAGCCCGGTGCCAGGCCCAGGCGCACGGCACGCAGGTCGGCCAGGTAAAGGCCGATGAAGGCCGGGATGAACACGGCCACCGCCAGGCCGGCGGGCAGCCCGGCGGAAATGGCGACCCAGCCGAACAGTGCGGGAATCACCGAGAAGCCCAGTTGCAGGCGCGCGCGGGTGTCCTCCTGGCCGGCACGCATGGCCAGCCCCCAGTGAATGGCGCCCATGAACGCGAGAATGACGGCGGCGTAGTCAAGCAACGCCGCCAGTACCAGGGGGCGCCAGCCGATCGGGGTCAGCCAGATACCGAGTGCGCCCGTGACGAAGGGCACCAGCCCGGCAAAACCGAGCAGCCGGGCCAGGTGCGGCGGATGGGGAGCATCGAATGCATGCATGGGGCGGGTCCTCGTTGGGTTGCCTTCAGACTAGACAGGCCTGATACCAACCGCACTGTGCGCCGTCAACGGCGAGGCACGGGCAGGTCGATGCGCACCCGCAGGCCGCCGAGGGGGCTGCTGTCCAGGCTGAGGCGGCCGTCCCAGGCGTCGACGATGTCCCGCACGATGCCGAGGCCCAGACCATGGCCGGCAACCTGCTCGTCCAGCCGCGAGCCGCGGGCGAGCACCGACTCGCGCTGCTCCTCGGCGATGCCGGGGCCGTCGTCGTCGACACTCAGGCGATAGCCGTCGGCCTGCAGGGAGATGGACAGCAGCACCTGGGTTTCCGCCCACTTGCAGGCGTTGTCGAGCAGGTTGCCCAACAGCTCCAGCAGGTCCTCGCGATCCCAGGGCAGGCGCAGGCCGGGGGCGACATCCCAGTCCAGGTCGAGCCGGCTGTCATGGATCATCGACAGGGTGTTGAACAGCCCCGGCAACTCCGCATCGCAATCGAAATGCGCCCCCGGCAACGCTTCTCCGGCCAGGCGCGCGCGACCCAGCTCGCGGGACAGGCGTTGCTGGATCTGCTCCAACTGCTCGGCCAGGGTGGCGCGCAGCTCCGGGTGCCCGCGCAGCTCGTCGCGGGACTCCAGGCTGACCAGCACCGCCAGGGGCGTCTTCAGCGCGTGGCCGAGGTTGCCCAGTGCATTGCGCGAGCGACGCAGGGTGTCTTCGGTATGGGCCAGCAGGTGGTTGATCTGGCCCACCAGCGGCTCCAGTTCCAGGGGCACGCGGGCATCCAGCTCGCTGCGCTGGCCCTGCTGCAGCTGGGCGATCTGCCGGCGCACCCGTTCCAGCGGGCGCAGGGCGCGACGCACCGTGTAGCGCTGCAGGGCGAGCATCAGCAGGAGTGCGGCGATACCCAGGGCGACACCGGTCCACTGCACGCGGCGGAAGCTGTCCAGGATCGGCGTGTAGTCCTGGGCCACGGCAATGCTGACCTGGCGCCCGAAGCGGCGGTAGTCGCCCCGG
Organism: Pseudomonas sp. 57B-090624; assembly: GCF_003234055.1. Taxonomy (NCBI): domain Bacteria; kingdom Pseudomonadati; phylum Pseudomonadota; class Gammaproteobacteria; order Pseudomonadales; family Pseudomonadaceae; genus Pseudomonas; species Pseudomonas sp. 57B-090624. Next base: position 9,057 of record NZ_QKRU01000046.1, on the reverse strand, counting down.
TAGGTGAGCAACTGCTGGTCATTGGGCCCGGGCAGCAGCTCGGCGGTCAGGCCAGGGCGCTCGGGCATGGCGAACTCGGCGTCCCACAGGGAGCGGGAGCGCCAGGGGGTGTCATCGATACGGATCAGGAAGTAGCGCCCCGAATAGGGCTGCTGATGCGCCGGGTTGAGCTTCTGCTCGTCCAGCTGGATGCCCTTGGGACCGCGCACCAGGGCGGCCAGCAGGCTTTCCGCCTCGCTGCGCAGGTTGCCCTCGAGGTGGCGGCGCAGGCCATCATCGAACAGCCACAGGCTCACCTGGGCGAGCAACAGCCCGACCACCAGCAACAGGGTCACCAGGCCGATGCTGAGCTGCCGCTGGATGGACCTCACTCGGTGACACCGGTGAAGCGGTAGCCCTGGCCTCGACGGGTCTCGATCACGCTGCGCCCGAGCTTGCGCCGCAGGTGGTTGACGTGAACCTCGATGACGTTGGAGTCGCGCTCGGTCTCGCCGTCATACAGGTGCTCGGCCAGGTGGCTCTTGGACAGCAGCTGGCCGGGGTGGAGCATGAAGTAGCGCAGGAGGCGGAACTCGGCGGCGGTCAGGTCCACTTCCTCGCCGCCGCGGGTGACGCATTGACGGCCTTCGTCCAGCTGCAGGCCGGCCGCTTCAAGGTGCGGCTGGTTGGCCAGGCCCCGGGCACGGCGCAGCAGCGACTGGATGCGCAGGGCCAGCTCCTCCGGGTGGAAGGGTTTGGTCAGGTAGTCGTCGGCGCCGGCCTTGAGGCCCTCGATGCGCTCGGCCCAGGAATCCCTCGCGGTGAGGATCAGCACCGGCGTGGCCAGCCCGCCCGCCCGCCATTCGCGAAGCACGTCGAGGCCCGGGCGCCCGGGCAGGCCGAGGTCCAGCACGATCAGGTCATAGGGTTCGCTGGCGCCCTGATGGGCGGCATCGCGGCCGTCGGCCAGCCAGTCCACGGCGTAGCCCTGGCGGCCGAGCCCGGCCAGCAGCTCGTCCGCCAGAGGCACATGATCCTCAACCAGCAGCAGGCGCATCAGTCATCCTCCTCGTCCTTCAGGATGCGCCCGTCACGGGCGTCCAGTTCCAGCTCGCGCACCACGCCTTCGGTGGTCAGCAGTTCGACTTCGTAGACATAGACATCGTCTTCCTCTTCCAGCTCCGCCTCCAGCAGGCGAGCCCCGGGGTACAACCCCAGGGCCCGGTGCAGCAGTTGCTCGAGGGGCATGATCACCCCTTCTTCGCGGAGCTTCAGGGCTTCGTCCTGGTCCAGGTCACGGGCCACCGCCTCGAGGGCAAAGACCGCCAGCACCAGGACGAGGATGCCGCTGTAGCGCATGATCAGTCCCATCAGTCGTCCTGGTGATCCTTGAGGATCTGGCCATTGGTGGCGTCCAGTTCGAGATCCCACTGCACGCCCTGGGGATCACGCAGTTCGACCTGGTAGATGTAGCGGCCGTATTCCTCTTCCAGCTCGGTCTCGTTGACGGTGGAGCCGGGGTGCTTGGCGATGGCGGCGGCGTTGAGCTTCTCGAACGACTGGATGGTGCCGGCGTCACGCAGCTTCAGGGCTTCGTCCGGGCCGAGGTCACGGGCCTGGGCAATCCCGGCGGTGGCAGCGAGGGTGGCGACGGCGAACAGGGCAGTGAGTTTTTTCATGGTGCATCTCCTTGTGGGGATATCTGTCTTCGATGGGTACACCTTAGCGAAGGCCAATTAACTCAAGCTGAATTTCCGGCCGCCCCGGTCGATGCCATCGGTACCCCGGGTCCGCCAATCACTCCCCGGCCTCGGCATGGACGCATCATTCACAGGATGAAGGCGCTTGGACTGGCGGCGCGGGCCACTATAATCGCTGCCTCGCTTTTTTCGGAGGCCCCCATGAGCGCCATTCACATCAAGTCGCCCGCCCTCACCCTGCGCGCCGGCAGCCGTGCCCTGGCACGCATCCGCGAGCGCGGCCTGCAGCCGGCCGACGTGAAGATTCTCCCCGGCGCCGCCGGCGGCCCCAAGGCGCTGGGCATCCAGGGCCTGGACCTGGCGCTGTTCGGCGACTGGCTGCCACGCGCGCCCCAGGAGCGCTCGCTGATCGGCGCCTCCATCGGCTCCTGGCGCTTCGCCAGCGCCTGCCTGCCGGGCGCCGCCAAGGGCATCAGCCGCCTGGGCGAGCTGTACACCGCGCAACGCTTCCCCAAGGGCGTGACCATGGCCGAGGTCAGCCGCCTCTGCGCGCAGATGCTCGACCACCTGCTGGAAGGCCAGGACGCCCATGTGCTGAGCAACCCGCACTACCGCCTCAATGTGGTGGTGGTGAAGAGCCACGGCCTGCTCGCCCATGACCGCCGGGGTGCGCTGGGGCTCGGCCTGGGCTCGGTGATCGGCTCCAATCTGCTGGGGCGCCCGCGCCTGGCCCGACACTTCGAGCGGGTGATCCTGCATGACAGCCGCCTGGCCCCTCCCCTGGCCGCGCTGGAAGACTTCCCCTCGCGCTGCCTGGCACTGGACGCCGGCAACCTCCGCCACGCCCTGCTCGCTTCCGGCTCCATCCCCATGGTGATGGAAGGCGTGCGTGACATCCCGGGCGCCGGCCCCGGTACCTACCGCGACGGCGGCCTGCTCGACTACCACCTCGACCTGCCCTACAGCGGCGACGGCGTGGTGCTCTACCCGCACTTCACCGACAAGGTGATCCCTGGCTGGTTCGACAAGGGCCTGCCCTGGCGTCGTGGCGATGCAGTGCGCCTGCAGGACGTGCTGCTGCTCGCCCCCTCGCGGGAGTACCTGGCCACCCTGCCCCACGGCAAGCTGCCGGACCGCAAGGACTTCACCCGCTACCTGGGTGACGATGCCGGACGCGAGCGCTACTGGCGCAAGGCGATGAGCGAAAGCCAGCGCCTCGGTGACGAATTCCTCGAGTTGGTGGATGGCGGCCGCCTGGCCGAACGCCTGCAGCCGCTCTGATCGGCCCGATTGCCGCGCGGCCTGCCTCGGGGTAGGCTGCCGCGCGACGATTCAGGGAGAGAACCGATGAAGCTCGCCGTCGCCATCATCCATGGCATTGGCAACCAGCAGGACCTGCGCGACGACGACGGCCAGCACAGCTTCGCCCAGGGCCTGATCCGCGGCCTGCGCAAGCGCCTGGGCAGCGACGCCGAACAGATCGCCTTCCAGAGCCTCTACTGGGCCAGCGTGCTGGACAAGCGCGAGCAGGCCTACCTCGACCGCCTGGAGCGCGAACCGGTTACCTGGCGCTGGCTGCGCGAGGCGGTGACGCTGTTCCTCGGCGACGCCAGTGGCTATCGCAAGGTCAGCCAGGCCTACGACACCACCTACGAAGAAGTGCACCAGTGCCTGCGCAACGGCCTCAACGCCCTGCGCGCACGGGTCGGCCCGAATACGCCGCTGGTGGTACTCGCGCACTCCCTCGGCGGGCACATCTTCTCCAACTTCGTCTGGGATCAGCAGAAACTCAACGACACCCCGAGCTGCCCGCGCGACCCCTTCATCGCGCTGGAGACCCTCGCCGGGCTGGTCACCTTCGGCTGCAACATCCCGCTGTTCACCTTTGCCTACGACCCCGTGCAGCCCATCCGCTTCCCCGGCCATTGCCTGGAGGAGCGGGTGCGCGAACAGGCGCGCTGGCTGAACGTCTACGCCCCGGCGGACCCACTCGGCTACCCGCTGCGGCCCCTGCAGAACTACACCGCCGTCGTGCAGGAGGACCGCGCCATGCCGGTCGGCCCCTGGTACAAGCGGCACACACCCCTGAGCCATATGGAGTATTGGGAAGATGCGCGTTTTCACCGTTACCTGGCAGGCCATCTGCGCCAGTTGCTTGTTGCTTGCGATGAACCCGAGCCAGGCGGCGCCGGACGCACGCAGCCAGCAGGAAATAGCGGGGCTGCTGACGTTCGTGGCGTCGAGTGGCTGCCTGTTCATCCGCAACGGCAGTGAGTACCCGGCCACCGAAGCCCGCGATCACCTGCAGAAGAAGCTCGACTACCTGAACAAGAAGGGCCTGGTGGACTCCAGCGAGGACTTCATCGCCCGCGCCGCGACCGAAAGCAGCATGAGCGGCAAGCCCTACAAGGTGCGCTGCAACGGCCAGGAACAGCTCTCCGCGGAATGGCTGAAGGCCGAACTGGCGCGCCTGCGCACCACCCGGCCCTGAGCCTCAACCCGGCTGGCCGTCGACCCGGGGGTGGCAGAACATCGGCGCGTAGTGCACGAGAAACAGCGCAAAGGCGGCCAGCCAGCATACCCCCGCCAGGGGTAGCGCCACGCTTGGCAGCAGCCCCGGCAGGAACACCCGTGCCACCGCCCCACAGTTGACCAGTGCGAAGGCGACGCCCATCGCCTTCGGCGGCGACAACGGCCGTCCGGTGTGACCCAGGCTGACACGAGCCAGCATCGCCAGGATCAACCCGCCCATTGCCCCGACCGCCAGCGCGTGCAACGGCAGGCTCGGGTTGCCCAGTAGCCCCAGGTGCCAGAGCGCCTGGCCGAGGGGCGCCACCACCAGCCAGGCGAAGGCCAGGTGCAAGGACCAGAGCAACGGCGCGCGCCAGATGCCCGCGTCGTACCAGCGCGCCAGGCGAACGGCGTTGCCCAGGGCCAGGCAGGCGAACGGCAACGCGATCCAGGGGCTGGCTTTCAGGGCTATACCCGAGGCGCTCAGCACAGCCACCAGCAGCGCGCAACCGAGGGTGGCGCGGTCCAGCCAGGGCAGTGCCTTCACCTGCTGGGTGCGCCCCAGCCCGCGCTGGGTGAAGAAGGGAATCACCCGCCCGCCGATCAGGCCCATCAGCGCCGCGATCAGCCACATCGCCGCGAGCACGCCCTGGCGTTGCATACCCTCGTCGCCCAATGCCAGGCCAGCCAGCACCAGGGCATCGGTACCGCCGAGCAGGGCCAGCACGGCCACCACGGGATAGTTGTTGTGCTGGCGCACCTGCCAGAGGCTGCGGCCGATGACGAAGGCCAGCAGCGGCAGGAAGGCGACCTGCAAGGGAATCAGCACAAGGAGCGGCGCTTCCAGCAACCAAGCCAGGCGCGCGGCGAGCCAGAGGGCTGCGAGCAACATCAACGGGCGCCCGGAGAGCCCCGCCCTGCCCGTCCAGTTCTGCACGGCAGTGAGCAGGAAGCCGGCGATGATGGCGATGCCGAAGCCGAACGGCATTTCGTGACGATGCCAGGCCAGCCAGCCACCAACCGGTTGCCAGGTACTGAGGTGGCCGGTCAGCACGACGGTCCAGAACGCCATGGCGATGAGCGCGAAGAGCCCGCCAGCCAGGAAGAAGGGGCGGAAGCCAAGGCGCCAGAGCGGCGCGATGGCCAGTTCCCGTTTACGGTCACGCAACTGCATGGAGCGCCTCCTTGCGCAGCTGGTATTGGGCGGTGAGGCGCATGACGTAGCCGAGCTTCAGCAGGGTCGGCCCGAAGATGACCATGCCGTGGAAGGCGATCAGCGGCAGCAGGCCGAAGAACTGGTCGAGCAGATAGCCGCAGAGGATGCCGACAAGCAGCATGACCAGGCCGACCCAGAGAACCTGGTTGGCAAAGCGCAGAAGAGCATCGGGGGAGTTGAAGAAGGTCATGGTGGTTTCCTCGTTCAAGGCCCGGCACCTCGTGAGCGCCGGGCAAGGTCGATCAGCTGTCCAGGGCACTGGCAGGCCCGAAGAACTCGTAGTGGCATTGTCTTTCGGGTACGCCCAGCGCCTTGAGGTACTTCTTCACCTGAGCCATGAAGGGCTTTGGCCCAAGGAAGTAGGCATCCAGATCGCGCTCGGCGGGTAGCCAGCCCGACAGGCGTTCTTGGGTGAGAAAACCGGTGCCGTCGGCGCGATCGCTTTCGCCCGGTTCGCTGTAGCAGACGAAATGCTGGAGGTTCGGACGCCGGGCAGCGATCGCCTCAACCCAGTCGCGGAAGGCGTGCACCGCGCCGTTGCGCGCACAGTGGATGAAGTGGATCGGCCGATCGCTGTGTTGCGCCACGTCGAGCATGGCCAGCGCAGGGGTGATGCCGACGCCGGCGGTGATCAGCACCAGCGGTTTGCGACTGGAGCGCAGGACGAAGTCACCGGCCGGTGCGAAGAGCTCGATGCGGTCGCCTTCGCCGACTCGGTCGTGGAGGAAGTTGGAAACCTTGCCGCCTGGCTCGCGTTTGACGCTGATGCGGTAGGAGCGACCGTTGGCGGCGGCGGACAGGGAATAGTTGCGGCGCGCCTCCTCGCCATCGATGTCCAGGCGCAAGCCGATGAACTGGCCGGGGGCGAAGTCCAGCACCGCGCCGCCGTCTTCCGGCACCAGGTGGAAGGAGGTGATCTCGTCGCTTTCCGCGACCTTGCGCTCGACGATGAAGCCACGCGCGCCGCGCCAGCCACCGGGGGCCTCGGCACTCGCGGCGTAGATTTCCTCCTCCGAGCCGATCAGCAGGCCGGCCAGCAGCTCATAGGCCTGGGCCCAGGCGTCGATCACCTCCTCAGTGGCGATCTCCTCGCCCAGGACCTCGCGGATGGAACGCAGCAGGCAGTCACCCACGATGGGGTAGTGCTCGGGGAGGATCTGCAAGGCGACGTGCTTGGCGACGATGCGGCTGACCAGCGGGCCCAGGACCTCGAGCTGGTCGATGTGGCGGGCGTACATCAGCACGCCGTTGGCGAGGGCGCGGGCCTGGTCGCCGCTGGCCTGGTGGGCCTGGTTGAACAGCGGGCGGACCTGCGGGTACTCGCTGAGCATCATCTTGTAGAAATGGGTGGTCAGGGCTTCGCCACCGGTCTCCAGCAGGGGGACGGTGGACTTGACGATGGCACGCACTTGGCTGGACAGCATGGTTGGACTCCGTTTTTCTAGTGGGTCTGAATCTCGTCCTGGGTATTTCATTTCCCGTGCCACATTTTTATTTCTTATAAATCAGTTAGTTATGTTTTGAAGGGTGGTTTTGACTACAATTGTCTCCGAGTCAATCCGACATCAAGAAGTCAATATGACAACTCCCTCTTTGCTGCAGACACTCATCCCCCTGGTCACCGACCTGTCCCGCGATCTACCGGAGCCGGAGCGCTATCGCCGCCTCCTCGGCGCGCTGCGGGGCCTGCTGCCATGCGACGCAACCGCGCTGCTGCGACTGGAAGGCGAGCAACTGGTGCCCCTCGCGGTGGACGGCTTGAGCGCCGACACCTTGGGGCGGCGCTTCAAGGTCAGCGAGCACCCACGCCTGCGGACACTCCTGGAGAATCGCGGGCCGACGCGCTTCCCGGCCGACTGCGATCTGCCCGACCCGTATGACGGCCTGGTGGATGGGCATCTGGAGCACCTGGAGGTGCACGACTGCCTGGGCTGCCCCCTGTTCCTCGATGATCGCCCCTGGGGCCTGCTGACGCTGGACGCGCTGAACCCGGCGCGCTTCTCCAGCGAGGACCTGCAGACCCTGGAGAACTTCGCCGTGCTGGCGGCGGCGACGGTGAAGGCCGCCGAGCGCATGCATGGCCTGGAGCGGCTGGCGGCGGATGAACAACAGCGTGCGGAGGTCTATCGCCAAGCCGCCGGGCAGGCGCGGCCGCAGGAAATGATCGGCCAGAGTGCCGCGCACAAGGCGCTGGTGGAGGAGATCGCCGTAGTCGGTGGCAGCGAGCTGACGGTGCTGATCAGCGGTGAGACGGGCGTCGGCAAGGAGCTGGTGGCTCAGGCGATCCATGCCAGGTCTCCTCGCAGCAACCAGCCGCTCATCAGCCTCAACTGCGCGGCCCTGCCGGACACCCTGGTGGAGAGCGAGCTGTTCGGCCATGTGCGCGGTGCCTTCTCCGGCGCTGTGGGTGACAGGCGTGGCAAGTTCGAGCTGGCCGATGGCGGCAGCCTGTTCCTGGATGAAGTGGGCGAGCTGCCTCTGGCGATCCAGGCCAAGCTGTTGCGGGTATTGCAGAGTGGCCAGTTGCAACGGGTGGGATCGGATCGGGAGCATCGGGTCAATGTGCGGGTGATCGCCGCGACCAACCGCGATCTGGCCGAGGAGGTGCGTCATGGCCGCTTCCGCGCCGACCTCTATCACCGTCTCAGCGTCTATCCCATGCGCGTGCCGCCATTGCGCGACCGGGGCCGTGATGTGCTGCTGCTTGCGGGCTATTTCCTCGAAAACAACCGTGCCCAATTGGGGCTGCGCAGCTTGAGACTGAGCCAGGATGCGCAAGCCGCCCTCCTCGGCTATGACTGGCCCGGGAACGTGCGCGAGCTGGAGCACCTGATCGGACGGGCCGGGCTCAAGGCAAGGGTGGCGCAGCCGGATAGGCCAAGGATCCTGACCCTGACGGCGGCAGACTTGGCTTTGCCACGAGCCGGGGCTCGCGTTGAGGCGGATGAGGTGATCGAGGAAGAGCAGCCAGTCTCGATCGGCGATCTACGTACGGCAGTGGATCACTACCAACAGCGCCTGGTGACCGCGGCGCTGGAACGCAACGAGGGCAACTGGGCGGCAGCTGCCCGGGAGCTGGGGCTGGATCGCGCCAATCTGCTGCGCCTGGCCAAGCGCCTGGGCATCAAGTGACAGGGCGGCTCGTCCGGTCAGCGGTAAAGGGCGGGGGGAACTGATAAACTCCCGCCCCTTCCAGGCCGGTACCGGGCCGTCATCTTCAGAGCGTCATTCGTGGAACTGTTCAAGGAATTTATCTTCGAGGCGGCTCACCGCCTCCCCCATGTCCCCGCCGGCCACAAGTGCGGGCGACTGCACGGCCACTCCTTCCGCGTCGCCATCTACATCGAAGGCGAAGTCGATCCCTATACCGGCTGGATACGCGATTTCTCGGAGATCAAGGCGATCTTCAAGCCACTCTACGAGCAGCTCGATCACAACTACCTGAATGACATCCCCGGGCTGGAGAACCCCACCAGCGAGGTGCTCGCCAAGTGGATCTGGCAACAGCTCAAGCCGCTGCTTCCGGAGCTGAGCCGGGTGCGCATCCACGAGACTTGCACCAGTGGCTGCGAGTATCGCGGCGACTGATTCTTCTGCTGCCCCCATGCAAAAGGCCACCCTAGGGTGGCCTTTTTGTTGCGCGCAGTTCCT